>JBOHFU010000004.1:0-31055 GCA_050699675.1 Pseudonocardiaceae bacterium | reverse complement strand
GTTCAGAGTCAGACCACCCAGAACGACCCGCTGCACCATCATCACTGTCGAGTTCACGGAGCCCGGCACCGACAGACACGCCCGACTACTGTCCCGGAGCCGACTCAGACCACACCGTTGACTCGATCATGACGGCCGTGCCGGTGTACGACTCTGTTGTTCACTCTTCGCCGTCGAGGCGGCCTGACGGTCCTGCGAACGGGCGGTACGACCTATTGCATACTTTGTGATGCGCACACATGCTTTTCATATGCGAACTCGCGTGACGGTCACAGTCGACCAGGAAGTGGTGGCGGAAGCCGCGGTCGCGGCGGGCCGAGCCCCGTCGGTGAGCGCGTGGGTCACCCAGGCGATGGCCGAACGTGCCCGACGCGAGAGCCTCCGTGATGTTCTCGCCGAGATCCGGGCCGAGCTCGGGCCCGCCACCGAGGAGGAGACGGCGTGGGCGCGCAGCGTCCTCGGCCGGTAGTCCTCGACGCCTGTGCGGTGACGGTCGCCGGACTGGATCTCATTGAATGCTGACCGCCGAGTGATCTGGACACCGTCCGGTCCGCGGCGCTGGACGGTGCTGCTGGCCGGGCTCGCCGGGCTGGTGGCCGTGGTGGGCGCGCTGCTCTTGCCGTTCGCCCCGGTGTCGGTGAACGAGCCGACAGTGAGCTGGCCACGCGATCCCGCTCGTCCCGAGTCGACGCTGCTCTCCCTCACCGCGTACCGCCCGCTGGCCCTCGACGTGCGGTTCAGCTGCGACGTCGCCCGGCTCGCACAGGTGACTGGTTCCGTCGTCGTCTCGACCGCGCTGCCGGAATCCCCACAGGCCGGCTCCACAGCAATGATCGTCACCGCGACCGGCGACCGCGTGCAGGTGCGCGCGCTGAACCGGCTCCTGCTCGACGAGCCGCTGCCCGCCGGGCCGTGCGAGTACCGGATCACCGGCCGCAGCGCCGGCCTGCCCAGCTACGTGCGCCCGCTGGATCCCGCCGATCCGGCGGCGCCGGACCTTGACGCGTTCGCCAGGCTCGGCAACGCCGAACTCGTGATCAGCCGCGACGGCCGCGACCTCGCCCGCACGCCCGCCGAGCAGCTTCCCGACGTCGACGTGCTGATTACCTCGCTGCCCGGCCTGCCCACGGATCTCGCCGGGGACCTGGCCGTCGAGCTGCGCGTCGACGACGAGTTCACCAGCAGCCCAACCCCACTCAAGAGCGCGCTCACCGCGGTGCTCGTGCTCGCGCTGCTGGTCACCGTCGTGCTGCTGGTGTGGATCGACCGGCGCACACCACGGGTGCCCCGCCCGCGGCGGCCCGGGTGGCCGCGGATCGTGGACCTCGCGGTGCCCGCGGTGCTGGTCTTCTGGATGTTCGTCGCCCCGGCGACCGACGATGACGGCTACTTCGCGGCGCAGGCCCGCAACGCGACGATCTCCGGCGAGGTCGGCAACTACTACCAGTTCTACGACCAGAGCTTCACCCCGTTCACCTGGCCATACCAGGCACTGGGCTGGTGGCAGCAGCTCGTCGGGGACGCGCCGGTGGCCCAGCGGGTCCCGGCCGTGGTCTGCGGGCTGCTCACCTGGCTCGTGCTGCGCCGGTTCGTGGTGGCCGCGATGGACGAGCTGGCGCCCACTCGCAGCGGCGTGCGGGTGGTGTCGCACGCCGTGCTCGGCGTGGTGTTCCTCGCCTGGTGGCTGCCACTGAACATGGGAGTGCGCCCGGAGGCCGTGGTGGCGCTGTGCGGGGCTGCGACCATGCTCGCCGTGCTGGTCGCGGGCCGGCGGCAGCGGCTGGCGGTCGGGTGGCTGGCGTGTGCACTGGCCGGCCTCGGGTTCACCGCGCACACCACCGGCTTGACCGTGCTCGCCCCGCTGCTCGCGGGTCTGCCGCTGCTCCTGCCGCTGGTGCACGTGCCGGGTGAGCGTGTCGCTACCGCGCTGCGGGTGTTCGCCGTGGGGTCGGGCGCGATGGTCGCCCCGCTGCTCGCGTTCACCGACGGCGCGCTGCGCGACTTCCTGCGCGGGCAGGCGCTCTTCCTGTCGGTCCTGGACCAGGAGGGCTGGACCGACGAGGTCCAGCGCTACGGATTGCTGCTCAGCCAGATCCCGATGGGCAACTTCGCCAAGCGGGCGGCGGTGCTCGCGTGCCTCGTCGCGCTCGGGTGGTTCGCGGTGCTCGCGGTGGCCGCCCGGCTACGCCGCGTCGCGCTGCCGGCGCCGCTGTGGCTGGCCGGGTCGACCACCGCGCTGGCATTCGCCGCGCTGTGGTTCACCCCGTCGAAGTGGACCCACCACTTCGGCGCGCTTGCCGGGGTCGGCCCGGCGTTCCTCGGGCTCATGCTGGTGCTGGCGGTGCCGCTGACGCGGCAGGTACTGCGCGGGGCGAGGCTGCCGATCGGGGTGCTGGTCGCGGCGGCCGGGTCGTTCGTGGTGGCGATCGCGCTGGCCTGGCACGGCCCGAACGACTGGCCCTACGCCTGGCTCGACGGGGTGCGCACGCCCTACCTGCCCCCCTCGGTGGGGAAGGTGACCCTCGACAGCCCCCTGCTCTGGGGGCTCGCCGTGGTGCTCGTGGCGGTCGTGCTGGCCGCGCCGGGCCGCCTGAACGGGAGCCGGGACCTGCGCTTGGACGTGCTGCAGGCGGTGCCGATCGTCGTGGTGGCATCGCTCGCAGCCACGACGGGGTACGCCGTCGGGACGTTCGGACTCGCGGCCGCGCAGGGCGTCCCCCGCGAGTCGATGTGGGCGCAGGCGTTCGCTGACCCGGCCGGGGCGGACTGCGGCGCCGCCGGCGCCGTCCGGGTACTCGACCCGTTTACCGCGCAGCCGCTGCCCACCGCTGGTTTGCCGGCGCCGCCACCACCCGACGGTTTCGTCGAGCGCGGCGGTTACTACGCCGGCAACCGGCCGCAGGGCAGCGCGACTGACCGGGTGTGGGGCAGCCTCGTCGCCCGCGACGGCCGGACGGCCGAGCGGACCTTCGGCGAGATGGCCACCGGGTGGTACGCGCTCCCGGCGGATCTCGCCGACGACACGGCCGGCGCGGCCGTCACGGTGCTCGCAGCCGGGACGCTCACCGACGGCAACTCGCTCACCGCCGTCTACGGGCACCGCTTCGGCGACGCGGTGATCACCGCGGGCACCGAGCCGCTCACCGACATCGCGCGTGACCCGTCGTGGCGCACCTTCGCGCTGACGCCCCCGGCCGGCGCCGACGCCGTCCGGCTGGAAGCCGTCGACGCGACCGGGGCGCTGCACGGCTGGCTGGCGTTCACCGCGCCCGCCGTGGCGCGCCCGGTTGTGCTGCAGGAGTTCCTGCCGGACCAGGCGCCGGTCGCGCTGGCCTGGCAGCGGGCGTTCGCTCACCCGTGCCAGCGACAACCTGAAGTCGTCAACGGCATCACCGAAGCACCCTCACACGCGGTGTTGTGGGGTGCGGGGGCGCTGTCCGGGCTGACCGACATCACGTGGCAGGCCCATCGGGGAGGCGTGTTCGGGCAGGTGGCGCGCGCCCAGTCGGTGCTGCAGCTGGCCACGGTCGGCCCGGTCGACCCGAACATCCAGGTGTACGCGTTCGGCACCCGCCTCGGCCGGGACGGCTACACCCTCACCACCGACCGGCGCACCGTTGCGGGGGCCTCCACCACCACCCGACCCTGAGCTGGTCCGAACGGCAACGTCGCAGGCAGGAGCAGTTCACTGACCCTGCCGAATGATGCGGCCGATGCAACTCCGCCTATGTGGGCTCGGGTGGTCGCGGTGTAGGAGAGGATCCGGCGCACCCACCGACCAGGCAGCCCCGCTGATGCCCCCAGTTGCTCGACGTCCTCGACGCCTGCCCACCACCAGGACTTGGAAGACCCGCCCCCGTCGAGCCCGACCTGGCGTCACATACGCCCACCTACGCGGCGCCTCCGACCGGGCCATCGCCCACCAAACCCGGCACCGCTGCCTCGCGACGGTCGGCACCTACGTCCGCATCGAGGAGGCCTGGGCCGACAACGCCGCCACCCAGCTCGGGCTCTAGCGCCGATCGGTGCGCCTCCCCGAACGGGCCGGGCGCCTGCGGTTACGGCGGCCCGTGATGATCCAGAAGGCAAGGACCAGCACGGTAAGTGCCAGCACGAACTGGCTGAGGAAGAGTGCCCGCTGCACGCGATCCTGGATGAGGGTTCCTTCCTCGCGGATGAAGTTGTAGGCGTCAACCGTCACTGAGATCAACGTCAGCGACGCCAGCGCGACCACGACTATGTTCAGTATCCACTCGCGTTTGGCCCGGTCAGACTGCGTCTCGGCGGTCTGCACGTTGAACAGGACCTCGACGGAGTCCGCTATGGACTGTTGGGTCTGGTCGAGATGGGCGTCCGCGGCGAAGCGCTCGAAGTACGCCCGGTCTTCGGCCGCCTGCGTTACGCGTCCCATTTTCGTCAGGTTCACGACGGCCAGGGCGAACGTCCGCAACTGGTTGAGGTCTTCCGGCGCCCGTACGGCACGCTCCTTCGAGACGTACCACTCGACCTGGGCGTTCATCTCGTCCTGAGACAAGCGCAGCAGGGCCTCGCAGATACCGAGCGAGGTGTGTGCGATGCGGACGCACTCCAGAATCCTCAGGAGCTCTTGCTCGGGCGTTGTGGAGTCGGCACCGCGTGGCCAGAGCACGCACGTCGACCAGTCGTAGTAGAGGTCTCCGTGGTACTCGAACTCGATCGGTTCGGTCGTCGCCATGTCGAGTGCGGCGAGGATCTCATCGCGGGCGGGATCGTCCTCCGGGTCGATGCACCGGTAGAGGCCGGTGAAGGAGGTGAGCAGGGTGGATTCCTGGTAGCCGTTGGCGTCAGTGGAGATCCGAGCACCAGGCCGCGCCGTGAGTTCGATGAGCTTGTTCTTCTGCTTCGTGCCTGCCGTCGCCCCGCGCTCCTTCGCGGCGGCGTACAACGCGTCGGAGATATGTGGTCGGTAGGCCGCGAACTCGAAGCAGGCCAGGACGCCGGGTACCAGCCTCAGCGGAATACCTGGGCCCAGTTCGAAGTCCAGGTACACGATCCCGAGTGAGAACACGGTCAGCTCGAGCACGTCGGCCCGATGTGCACCGATAATCTGCTCCAGCTGTTCGAGGAATACAATCCGCGGCAGATCGATCCACTCCTTGTGCCAACCGAGCTCCATCTCCGGGCGGCGGACCTGGGCGATGGCCTCCATCCGCCAGGCGGCGAGAACTTGCGCCCCGAGGAGATCGACGGCCGTCCCCTGCCCGAGCGGATTGGTCAGACCGACCATGCCGATCTCGGGAAGGGCTCTGCGGTACTCGTCTCGAAATGCGTGATCGGTGAGTCCCATCGAAGATCCAAGGTCGAAGTAGGCGACCAGTCCCGCTCGCATCCCTTTCCCCTTCGCAGCTGACAACACGTCGATGAACATCGTGGAGCGGGCTGACGCAGACTACCGCCGACCGCCCGACGGGGGTGGACAGCCCGGATGTGGTGATCGCTAAACGACTGCTCGACCATGCCAGGTTGCGGGGCTTTGCGTTCCGGCGGGTCGCCCCGGGCCAGGACGGGCCGCTGGTCGGGAAACGAGTGGGCGGTGACTGGGTCGATGTCATCGTGGCGGCTGTCAGCTCGGCGCCGCCGTCATCACCGACGGCGCGGTGCTGCGCGCTCAGCAGAGCGTCGGGGGCCGCTCGCTCAACCGACGGCCAGCCAGCGATCTTGTTGTGTTCGGGCAGGCTCGGCGGCGCTCACTAGTGCACGGTCACCATCTGTCAGCGCAGCGGCGGCACGCGCCAGACCCATGGATCCTCCTCAGCCAATGCCAGCAACCCGACGTCGACAAGCTCATCGAAGGCTTCGGCCAAGGAGCCCGGCATCGGACAGTCATTGTCGAAGTAGTGATCGCCCGACTTGGCCACCTCAGCCCGGTGGACTCGCTGCAACGCAAGCGACGGCATGCGAGGGATCATGCGGTCCGATTTGGCGTTGTTGTGCGCTTGTGGTGCACACCGGCCGGGGTTCACCCGATGGGTGTGACTCCCAGGCGCCAGGCCAGGCCGCGTAGTTCACGGCCGCCAGCGTCGCGCCGGGCCTGGCGCAGCAGGTCGGCGATGGCTTCGCGGGCGAACACGTCGTAGTAGATCAGCTGCGGGGCCAACTGCTCGGCGTGCAGCAACACACGCACGCCTTTCTCCCGGGTTTTCTTCGTGGCGATCAGAGCACGGCCGAGGTCGGCCCAGAACTGGGCCTGGCGGGAATTGGGCAGCAGTTCCGGGTGGACCGCCTTGGCGGCCTGCACAGCCTGGCCGGGCTCGCCGAGCTCGACGGCGAGGCTGGTGCGCCAGATGCCGACGTTGACCGGCCCGAACCACAGGTTGGCCCAGGTGCCGACCTCGGTGTCCATCCGGGCCGCCAACGCCGAGGCCTCATCAAGATGGGTCGCGGTGGTGTCGTGGTCGGCTTGGGCTGCGGCGGCCAGCGCGGCCGACAGGTGCAGCATTCCGCACGCTTGCAGCGTGTCGCTGGAATCCAGCCGGCTGGTCAGCGTCTGGGCCGCGGCCACGCAGCGCCGGTACTGCGCGACCCGATCGAGCAGGCCGGTGGCGCCGCCGCGCAGCCAGGCCGCGTACCCCAGCCAGACCGGCTCGTCCAGGGCTTGGGCGCACTGCGCCACAGCGCGGGCGGCCAGCGTCGGCAACCCGCGCACGCCCAGGCGTTTGGTCATCATCGCCGCCGAGCTGTAGGCGCTGATCAAACCCAGCAGAACCTCCCGCCGATACTCGGGCATCCGGACGTAGGCGGCGTGCAGCTGACCCAGCAGCGCCGGTGTGAGCTCGCCCTGTGCCGCGTAATCCGCGCTGTAGTGCCTCAGCTTCTCCAGGCGTTCCAGATCAGCGGCGATCTGCGGCCAGGCCGCCACGGTCAGGTCTTCTGGGTCGACACCCAGCTCGTAGCGCTCCAGCGCGATCTCGATACCCCACAGCCCAGCATGCGCCTCGGAACTGACCACGTCCTGCGGCGCCCAGGGCTGCCCGGTCAACTCGATGGGGTGCACCCGCAACGCCCTAGCCATCGCTTCGAGCATGTGGCGGCTGGCCACCGGCTTGTCACCGCGCTCCACCTGACCCCACACCGGGACCGACAGCCCGGCCGCACCGGCCGCGTCCCGCAGGCTCAGCTGATGCCAGCTACGTATCTCCCGCAGCCGGCCACCAAGCGTCGTCTCGTCCACACCATCCTCCTTTCCCTCATACTGCCCCGCTGGGACGGTGCACAACAGGGCCGCCTTCACCCGCTGGGGGCGATCCCCATCCGCCAGGCCAGACCACGGAGCTCACGGCCCCCGGCCTCGCGGCGGGCCTGGCGTAGCAGGCCGGCGACTGTTTCGCGGACGATCGGGTCATAGCGGATCCGCTGGGGGGCGAGTTGCTCGGCATGCAGCAGCACGTGCACGCCCTTGTGGCGGGTTTTCTTCCCGGCGACTAGGGCACGGCCGACCTCAATCCAGAAGAAGGCCTGCTGACGCTTGGGCAGCAGTTCTGGGTGCACCGTCTTGGCGGCCTGCAGGGCCTGGCCGTGCTCGCCGAGCTCAAGGGCAAGCGAGGTGCGAAAGATGCCGACGGCGGTTGGCCCGAAGAACAGGCGTGCCCAAGTGCCGACCTCGGTGTCCATCCGGGCCGCCAGCGCCGAGGCCTCGTCGAGGTGGGTGGCCGATGTGTCGTGGTCACCGCGTGCCCCGGCCGCCGTGGCTGCCATCAGGTGCAGCATCCCGCACGTCTGCAGCGCGTCGCTGGCGTCCAGCTGGCCGGTCAGTGTCTCTGCCGCGGTCACCGAGCGGCGGTACTGCCCGGTCCGATCGAGCTCACCGGTGGCGTAACCCCGCGTGACCGCGGCACACCCCAGCCACGCCGGGTCGTCCAGCGCCTCGGCGCACTGCTGCACGGCCTGGACCGCCACCATCGGCAGCCCACGGTCACCGAGATCCTTGGCGGTCCGCATCGCCACCCGATGAGCGTCGATCAGCCCGAGTAGGACCTCCCGGCGCCGCTGCGGCAGCCGCAGGTAGGCAGCCTGCAGCTCCCCGATCAACGTCGACGCCAGCTCACCCGTTGCCGCGTAGTCGACAACATGGTGGTGCAGTCGCACCAGCCGGTCGATGTCGGCCTGGATCTGTGGCCAGTCCCGCACACTGACCTCCGGATCAACGCCCAGCGTGTAGCGCTCCAGTGCGATCTGGATGCCCTCCAGGCCAGCGTGTGCCTCGGCACCGGCAGCGTTCCGCGGTGTCCAGGGTTGGCCGGTCAGCTCACTGGGGTGCACCCGCAGCGCACCCGCCATCGCCTCCAGCGTCCTGCGGCTGGTCACCGCCTTCTCGCCACGCTCCACCTGGCCCCAGAACGAAAATGACAGCCCAGCCAGGCCCGCCGCCTCCCGCAACGTCAGTCCACGCCAGCACCGTAGCTCCCGAAGTCGTCGGCCAAACGCTGTCAGCTCGTCCACAACCGTCCTCCCTCCCTCCCTCGCCCACTTCCCACGCTACTAACGGCCATTCACACCCAGGTCGCAGGAGCTGGTACCCGCGCTGGGCTCTGTCGATGATCACCGCTCATCTCGCCGGAACGCGCTCACTGGCCGGCGCGCCTGCAGGCAGCTCGATGGTCCCGTCAAGGGGTCTCGGGTCCGGTGCGGCGGCGACACACGCCACGCAGAGCATCCCGGTGCCGACGGTGACCAGCTCGGCCTGGCCGGGCCGGATCGCCACACCGCAGAACGCGGGCAGCTCATCAGGGATCGTCTGCCCGGTGGGCAGGGGAAACAGATGCACCATCCGGTCGGTCTCACCGACCGTCGTCGGACCGCTGGGCAGGGTCACATCACGCAGCAGCCGTGCTGCGAAAACGCTGGGCAACCACTCCCTCAGCCGATATCGGGACAACCCAGCCAGCGAGCAACGCTGCGCGTTGCCGGCGCTCCCACCCCGATCGTCAGACTCCGGGCATGATCCCTCCGGCACGCGAGGGATCATGTGGCCTAATCGAGCGTTCTTGTGCACCAGCGGTGCACACCGGCCCCAGCTTCACCCGATGGGTGCGACTCCATGCGCCAGGCCAGGCCGCGCAGCTCGCGGCCGCCAGCGTCGCGCCGCGCCTGACGAAGCAGGCAGCGACCGTTTCAGCGACCAGGCCCATCCCAGCGTTCGCGCACGTCGATGAGTCTGGTCACTGCTGACCGCGGGCGAGCAGGGGGAAGCTGTGCGCCCCAGGGACGCGGCCCGCAGGTAGCGGGCGATGCCGACGCGGATGTGCTCCGGTATCTCGATCACCTCGTAGCGCAACGACTCGTAGTCGCTGCGCCAGTCCACATACGACTCGCGGCTGCCGGCGTGGATGGCGACCCGTCGGGCAAGTCGAAATCGCGGGGCTTGCGGTAGTACACGGCCGTGACCTCAGCAAGCCGCAACGTCTGCCCGTCGATAGTGATCTCGCCCTGCCAGCCGCCGTACCCGGTGTCCAGACGGGCATCCACGCTCATTCGTTGCGGGAAATCGGCGGTGTCCAACAACACCCAGCGGACACTACGCGCGTCCAGATGCTTACCAACCTCCGCAGCTGACCAGTCACCGGCATCGCCGAGCACCAGCACCACAGGCCCAGCCACGGTCATGATCAGTCATCCGGGACGGTGTAGGAGTCGTCAACCATCTTGTTATCCAGCCCCGTCTTCGACGGCATCTTCCGCTGGGTGGCCGGGGTTCGGTGCTTGGCCTGCACAACCCCACCGAAACCGGCGGTCGGTCGAGGTGCCACACCACGCAGCACGAATGGCCGCCGGTCACCGGGCGGCTCATCGCTGATGGGGGGCATGGCCAAATCCATCGGGAATCGGTGCCGAGCTGGCATGAACGGATCGCGGTCCACGGTGATCACCTCCTTCGTCCACGCTCACCAAGCATCAGAACTCTGACGAGAAAACGGCGCACTCGCTAACCCCGAGGCTTATCCAATGTCAGCAGACACCCCCGAGCAAGGACGCAGCGAAGCCTTCCCGACCATGCGTGCCACGGTCAAGACCTGGCGGCGGCCCCGGTCCGGGGGAGCCGAGCAACACGCGCTAGATGAACAGAACAGCGCCACGGGCACTAGGCACAGTCGCTCTGACGCGGCTGGCCGCATCGTGGTATCGCCACGAGTGCCCAGACCACGACCTCCGGGGCGAAGATGTCCACCCCGCCCCGTGTCGGCACCCTGACCGTGGTGACCCGATCGAATCCCTCAGACGATATTGGGAAACCCAGCCAGCGAGGAACGCTGCGCGTTGCCGGCGCTCCCACCCCGATCGTCAGAGTCCGGGCATGATCCCTCCGGCACGCGAGGGATCATGTGGCCTGATCGAGCGTTCTTGTGCACCTGCGGTGCACACCGGCCCCCAGCTTCATCCGATGGGTGCGACTCCTTCCGGACTACGGCGCCGCGTCTGGTGCCTTGATCCGGAGGCTGTATGCGGTGAAGCCGAGGGAGTCGAGGAAGGCGTGGTAGGCCCGTCTTGGGGTAGAAGCCGTGTCGAGTGATGAGGAAGAGGGCGAGCTCGGCGCGGACCTGTGGTGGCGGTAGCGTCGCGCGTCGTGGCTGACATATCGAGATCGGTACCGGAGACGGTTGACGACTTCACCGAGTTGTTCGGGGGGCAGGACGCCACCGAGGTGCGGCTGACGCAGGCACGCGATGATCAGCCGTTGGCGTGGGCCCTGGTGATGGCGGCGTTGTCCTGGGATCGGGTGGATCGGCGGGGGTGGCGCGCGCCCGCGGTGCTATGTGCGCAGGCGCGCCGGCTGATGGCCGTCTGGGGGGTCCCCGCTGAGTCGGTGGACGACGCGGACCTGGTGGGCGCGGCCCTGGAGTGGGCGACGCAGGACCCGGCGCTGCTGGAGTGCGACGACCAGGACTGCTACCGGCCGGTGTGTGGGGCGGTGTTCCCGGTCGGTTCGCGGCTCTGGCGAGAGCACCACCGGGCCGCGGTGGCCTCCGGTGTGCTCACCCCGCTGGAGCTGGTGGAAAAGGGCGATGCCGACCGCGGTGCGAACCCGGCCGATCTCGATGCCGCCGAGGTGTCGTACCGGCTCGCCGTGGACGGCGACGACCCGGACGCGGCGGCGTTGGCGTCGCTGCGGCTGGCCGAGCTCGCCGAGGAGCGCGACCAACCAGCGGAGGCGGCACGCCGGTACGCCGACGTCGCGGCCCTGCGGCATCCGGTTACTTCGCCGCCCGCGGTGCTGTGGCTGGCCCGCCAAGCCGCCCAGGACGGTGACCGGCCCGCGGCGCGTGTTCTGGCGCACGAGGTCGTCGGTAGCGGCGACGGGCGGTTACTGCCGGAGGCATGGGGCCTGCTGGGTGGCCTCGCCTGGCTCGACGACGACAAAGCCGGGGCGGTGGCCGCCATGCGGCTGGCGGTGGACACGGCCGGAAAGTGGCACTGGACGTACAGCCGGCGCCTGGCCGAGATGCTCACCGCCTGCGGCGACCTGGCGGGCGCGGCCGACGCGTACCGCAAGTTGCTGGACCAGCCGCTCTTGCTCCCAGGCCCGGACGCCGATAGGTATGTGCAGCTCATGGCGGCGGCCGGCCGTGTTGACGAGGCAGTGACTGTCCTTGAGCAGTACGCCGCTGGCGGCGAGCCCTTCACCGGAGACCTGCTGCTGGCCCTGGCGTCCGCCCATGCAGCTCGCGATGACATCGACGCTACTCGGCAGGTGCTGGCCCGCGTTCGCGCCCACTGGAGCGCGGTGCTGCCGCACGTGTCGGTGCGGGCCGACGTGGTGGAGGCGTCGGTGGCCGCCGCGGAGGGCGACGACGAACGCGCGGCGCAGCTGTTCCGGTCGTTGACCGACACTGACGACGCCGAGCGTCGCGACCTGGCCCGCCCGCTGCTGATCGCCGCCGGGGAGCACTTCGCCGCGGAGGGGAAGCTTTGCCTGATCCCCGGCGCCCGGCCGTTGCTGGAGTATCTGTCCGAGGCCGCAGCGCCTGACACCGCGGCATGGGCCGCCACCAGTCTGGCGCATCTGGCCACCGTGGAAGGCCGTCCCGATGACGCGGAAGCCGCCGTCCATCTCGCGGCCCGTCACCTGACCCCCGATAAGGTGACCGTTCTGCGGGCGCTGCTGCTGCACCGCGCCGGCCGCGACCGCGACGCGCTCGCCTACCTCATCGACGCCTACGTGACGGCGACCCGTCGGCCTTGACTGCACTGTTCACATTCACCCGCGGGGGCGATCCCCATCCGTCAGGCCAGGCCGCGTAGCTCGCGGCCGCCAGCCTCGCGGCGGGCCTGACGCAGCAGGCCGGCGACCGTCTCACGGACCATCAGGTCGGTGCGGATCCACTGGGGGCCGTCGCGGGGCGTGACGGGAGCCGGGCGGTTGTGGCTTTCGCGCGGTGGTCTGGCAGGCTCGTGACGGTCAGTACCGCATCCATGACGGAGCGCAACGATGATCAAGCATGCTACGGCCTCGACTTTTGTGTTTTGCGAGTTCGACGAGGGTTGGCGGTTGGGCCTGATCGAGCATCCGCGGTTGCGTAGGCGCATGGTCGTGGGTGGGCATGTCGAGGCGGACGAGACGCAAGCCGAGGCCGCGGTGCGCGAGGCCACGGAGGAGTCCGGATTGCAGGTGCGGTTGTTGGCGTGCCCGTCGCCGACGTTGCCGGTGGGGTCTCCGCACCCGCCGGTGCCACAACCGTGGTGGATCACCGAGATGCTGGTGCCCGCAGACAATCACCTGGAGGAGCCGCACGTCCACGTCGACCACCAGTATGTGGCGATCGCGGATTCGCCGGTTCCGGTCAGCGAATCGGTCCACCCGTTCGGCTGGTACGGGGTGGACGAACTCGACGGGTTGCCGATGTTTCCGGACACGGTGTTGCTGGCGAAGGCGTTGTTTCCGCAGATCGGAGCGGTCGCCGCGGCGGAGCGCGACAAGGCGGCGATGCTGCGGGCACTGTCTGCGGCCGGACTGAGCTGACCATATTCCATCACCGCGGCCTCGTGGCCGGGGTGAGCAGGTTGAAGGGGTGTGCAGGGGCGGTGGTGATCCACTGGCCCATCGTGGCCACGAGGGCGTTGGTGTCTTGCTCGTGGCGGTCGAGTAAGCGTACGTGGTCGGGGTCGATAGTGGCCAGGTCCTCGAACAGGCGGGATGCCTGGTGGTGGATGGCCCACTGATCGGCGGTGAAGGTGATTCCGTCGCGCACCTCGGCTCGGCGAATGGCGGCCTCCAGGTCGTCGGTGATGACAATGGTCAGGTCCGGCAGCGGCCGCCAGCGGGCGGCCGTGTCGAGGATGCGCGCGACTGACGCGGCGGCGGCCTGGTAGTCGTTGGCGTACATGATCAGCGACTGGTACACCGCAGTGGAGTGGATGCTGCGTCCTTCGATCACGGTGCGTCCAGCGAGCAGGTGGGGCAGGGTCGCTTCGAAGTCGTGCATCTTGATGGCCAGCAGGAGCAGAGTTTCTGATTTGGGGAATCCGGCGCGGAGGAAGTGCTCGCCCTTGGCGGCAGTCACCAGGGTGCGAAGCAGGCGCCGGCCGAGGTCGGCATCGCTGTCGTCTCGTCGCTGGGAGAACTCTTTGACCACCACGGGTGGTGCCGCGGGCGCGGCGATGGCTGCCTCGATCACGCGGTGGGTCAGATAGGTCTTCCCGACGCCGCTGATCCCTTCGATGGAGATCAGGCGGCCACGGCTGGTGTGATCGACAGAAGGCATTGGCGTCCCCTTAGATCAGGGAGGTTGACAGGCGAGCGGGGGATCAGCCGAAGAGGGCGGCCTGTTCGGGTTGGGCGGCCCGCGCGGCGTAGCCAGCCAGCGCTCGGAGTTGCCGGAGGTCGCTCCAGTCGGCATCAGTGATCATGCGGGTGAACAGCTCGACGGTGACTTGGACGTCGGCCATCGCGCGGTGGCGGTTGGCCGGTGCGGGTATGTGGAGGTGTCGCAGCATGTCGTCCAGGCCGTGACGGGGCAGGTCGGGGTAGAGGTTGCGGGCCAGCCGGACGGTGTCGATCAGGTTGATGCGGGCGAGGTTGGGGCAGTGCTCGCGGTAGGCGTAGATCAGTCCTGCTTCGGCTGGGGCGTGGTGGGCAATGAGCACGTAGGGCCCGGCGATGAAGCGACGGTCCAATTCGGTCAGGATCTCACCGGCGAACGGCCGCGCGGCGAGCATGTCCGGGGTGATGCCGGTCTGGCCGATGTCGAAAGGGGTCAGCTCGGCGTGCTGTGGTGGGCGCATGAGCGCTTCCCACCGAGCGGCGCGCTGCAGTCGCCCGTCGTGGACGTGTAGGGCTTGGACGGCGACCTCGATGGGCTCGAACGGGGCGCCGGTGGGGGTGGTGTACTCGAAGTCGATGACCACGGGCGTGACGTGGGCGAGGGCGTTGATCAGGCGCTGGCCCATCGAATCGCCTCCCGCGCGATCGTCTCGGCATAGCGCCGGATCCGTTGGTCGTCGTCGTGCCGGGTGAGGATGACGGCGAGTATGCCGTCCAGGACCACGGCGGCGGTGGTGCACGGGGGTGTGTCGCCGGTGAACATGGGGCGCTGGTCGAGCGGGACCAGGTTGAAGGTGCCGGTGCTGTTGGGCACCCCCAGCTTGGCCAGGTGCCTGCTGAATTGGCGCGGCCGGGGAAGGTGCAGGTGCAGCAGCGGTGCGTAGGCGTTCCACCGCTGGCCCGCGGGCTGCGCGGCGGGCCGGAGCGGGGGAACGTCGGTCAGCCGCTCCAGCAGCAGGGTGGTCTGCTCGATCCGTTGCTGGATCAGGGCCTCGACGCGGGCCAGCTCGCGGCGGCCGATCGCGGCCAGGACCTCGGCGAGACGGAAGTTGTGCGCCAGCCGGGTCAGCGGCTGATGCCCGGGCGGCGGGGTGAGCCAGTGCCCGCGGTAGGCCCGGGCCCTGGCCGCGAGGTCGTTGTCATCGGTGGTCAAGAAGCCGCCCTCGCCGGTGGACAGCAGCTTGAGGTGGTGTGTGGAGTAGCAGCCGATGGTGGCCTGGGTCCCCGGCGCGGCCCCACAGGTACACCGGCAGTACCGCGGTGGTGTGCTCGCTGGTCTTGCGGTTGAGGTCGTCGTAGTCGAAGTCCGTCCCGGCGAGGTTGCAGTCCACGAACACCGGGCGAGCGCCCAGGTGGACGATCGGCGCGGCGGACATCACCACCGCCAGCGCGGGGACCAGGACCTCGTCGCCGGGCCCGACGTTGACGGCGTCGAGCCCGGTGTGCAGGGCGGCGGTACCGCTGGACACGGCCACCACGTGCGCTACGCCAAGGTGGGCGGCGAGCTCGCGTTCGTAGGCGGTGACCTCGGTGTCGGGCAGCAGCATGGAGCTGGCGGTCATTAGCTACCTCTTCCCGAGGCGGCGAGGAAGCGGTCGAAGTCCTGCATGAGCGGCCACATGCTCACACAGTCCCGGGAGTAGAGGGGGCAGTCGCAGCCGCCGGGGCGTTCGCGGGCGGGGAACAGCTCGGCCGCGGTGTGCGTGGTGATGCTGCGCTGGGTTCCGGCCTGAGCGGTCGCGGCGATCCGGTAGTGGGAGGGGCAGTCCCACACGCTGCCGTCGGGCTCGATGAACGCGAGTTGGTGTCCGCCGAAGCAGCCGTACACCCGTTGCAGCTCGTGCCGGATAGTGGAGGCGATCTGGGCGCGATAGCCCGGTGCGGGCAGCGCAAGGCGCAGGTCGGCACCGTAGACGGCGTCCAGAGCCTCAGTCAGCGCGGGCAGGTCGTGCTCACGCAGGCTCAGCTCGTCGTGCAGCCGGTGGTCGCGGTCCAGGGAGACCGGTTGGGGGACGAAGTAGTCCACACCGAGGTCGGCGGCTAGCCGTGCGGTCTCGGGCAGGCCTGTCAGCGTGCGCCGGGTGATCACGGTGTAGAGACCGATCCTCGGGGCAGGGCGGTGACCGCGGTCGGCGACCAGCGCCCTGATGCCGGAGACCACGGTGCGCCAGCCGTCCTTGTGGTTACGGGCAGGGCGGTGCTCGTCGTTGGTGTCCGAATGGGCGGAGTCCAGCGACACCGACACCCCGTGCACCCCGGCGTACAGCAGCATCCGCCGAATCTCGAGACGGTTGAGCGGGACGCCATTGGTACACACAATGAGCTCCACCCCGGCTCCGGTCAGGGTCTGGATGACCTGCCCGATCGACGGCCAGATCAGTGGTTCGTCACCAGCGAGGAAGACTCGCTTGATTCCGGATGTGTCCACGGTGGACAGAAAGCGGGTGATGTCGGCGAGGTGGAGGTCGCCGTGCGGCAGGTGGGAGAGCTGACCGGGTTGGGTCGGCGGGGCCTCGCGGTGTTCTTCCAGCGTGCCGAAGTAGCAGTAGTCGCAGCCCAGGTTGCACGGGCTACGCAGGGCCCACAGCAGGGTGACGTCACGCGGCGCCCGCATCAGTGCGCACCTTTCACCGCAAGGACAAGATGCGCCATCTCGGTGAGGATCTCGTCCTCGTCGCGGCCGGCGCGGGCGACGATGCGGAAGCGATCGGGCTCGTGCGCGGCTTGACGGCAGTAGAGCCCCGCGACGCGGCTCACCAAGCGCTGCTGTTCGCCGGTCAGCGGGATTCCTTCGCGCTCGGCCCAGCGACGCCAGCAATTGTCCAGGTCGTCGGTGATCAGCAGCGTCAAGTCAGGGATGGGCCGCCACTGCGCAGCCGTCTGGTAAATCTGCTGGGCCAGCGTCCAGGTCTGTTCCTCGGTGCCATGCTCACCAAGCATGATCGCGGCCTGGTAGATCGCGACGGTGTCGACGCCGCGGTCCTCCAGCACCATCGCCGGCCGCGCGAGCATCTGCGTGACCAGTTCATGCTCGCGGACCTTCAAGGCCAGCAATGCGAAGGTCTCGGTGAGCGGGTGACCGGTGCGCAGGAACGCATCACCCGCGGTGGACAGGGCACCGATCACCTGGGCTGCGACGTGCTCGCCCTGGGCGTCGGTCAGTTCGGTGAGGAGCTGGCAGTCCGGGCCGAGCCGGGCGGCCAGGGCGCGGGTCAGATGGGTCTTGCCGACTCCGTTGGGGCCTTCGACACTAACCCAGCGGGTGCCCGCCGTGCCGTTGCTGATGGTGCTCATGGGAGTTTCCGCGAGCAGACGTAGAGCACTTCGGCGGCGGCGTCGCCCAGCGCGGTGGCCACCACCGGTCCCAGCAGCGCCTCCGGGGCGAACTCGCGCATCCGCCGGTAGAACGCGGCAGCTCCACTGCCGTAGCGCTCAGCCACGGCAGCCTCGGTCTCGTCCTGGGCCAGCGGAGGCAGGATGCCGACGATCTCGTGCACGACCAAGCCGGTCTCGTCGAGGACGGTAGTCAACTCCTGGTGCGACCACTCGTAGACGTGGACGCGGTGCTGGAGCTTGCGCGGTGGCTCGCCGGGGGTATTCGGCGTCGACAGGTACAACCGGCCCTCGGGAGCCAGGGCGGCGGCGGTGTGGCGCAGGCTCACGATGCCCCGCTCGCGCGGGAGGTGCTCCAGCGCCGAGGTGTAAATCGCG
Source organism: Pseudonocardiaceae bacterium (assembly GCA_050699675.1). Taxonomy (GTDB): domain Bacteria; phylum Actinomycetota; class Actinomycetes; order Mycobacteriales; family Pseudonocardiaceae. The sequence continues at coordinate 13,549 of JBOHFU010000004.1, read as the reverse complement.
ACATCGACCTGGCCGATCTCGGGCCACCGCTCGGCGACGTCGCACTGGCGGAAGTCGATCGAGAACTGCCGGTCGGCAATGGTGTCCAGTTCGGCTTGACGGGCCCGGGCCTCGGTGAGGTTGTCCGGGCTGATGTCCAGGCCGACATAGCTGTGTAGGTCGGGCCGATACCGGTAGAGCACCGGCAACTGCAGGCCGCGCCCGCAGCACACGTCCAATACCCGGTCGCCAGCACGGCAGTGTTGGGTGATCAGCAGTCGCTGCAGGTAGTTCATGATGCCGGTCGGCTTGACCTCACCGGCGGCCAGCGCCGCGTAGAAGTCGTCCATCTGGTTAACGCTGTAGGGGCCGATCATCGGTGTGCCCGGTCGGGTGCAGTACGCCTCGCCGAGCTCGCCGGTGCTGGTCATCGAACCTCCCAGGGGAAGCGGACCCATCCAGCACACGTCGTGCCGATGTAGTCGTGGACCTCGTGCGGTGCACAGGTGTTAGCGGCGTGCCAGTTGACGACGTTGATCACGACCACCGCCCGGCGGACGCAGCCGGCGGTCCCGGACAGCAGGCCCGCCGCGGTCTCGGCGGTATCGCCGGATCCGACGACGTCGTCCACCAACAGGACATCGGCACCGGCGAACGCGCCCAGCGAGTCAGGATTGGTGATCACCGGATGCAGGTACTTCGGGCCGTTCGGGCCGTCGACGGTGGTGTGGGTGACCTCGACTCCTCGCACCGACCGGACACCGAGCCGATGGGCGAGCATCACCGCGGGCACCATGCCGCCCCGCAGGATCCCGACCACCAAGTCCGGAACGCCGTCCTCGCGGACGTGCTCAGCGACGACGGTGATCAAGCGGTCCAGGTGTGCCCAGTCAAGGTCGAGCGCGATCTCGGAATCGCTCACCGCTACCGCATGCCCGTCAGGATGTGCAGCCGAGTGGAGACGTTCCAACCCCGTGCCACGGCGGGCTCGGTGATCGCATCCATACCGGCAAGAACCTTCTCGCGAGTGTCGCCCTCGGGCATCACCCAGACCGGTGCCAAGCCGAACTCATTGACCAGCTCCGCGATCTCTCCGAAGTCAGTCGCTGGGTCGGTGACCACGAACTTGAACGCGGCCCGCCCCGTGGCCATCAGCCCGTTCAGCGCCGCCGGGACGATGCGACTGCCGTAGTCCATACCGGAGTTGACCAGCTTGGGGCTGACCACCCACAGGTCCACCAGCTCAACCAGCGTCAGGTCAGGGGGCTGGGTGCCATTCGTCTCCACCTGCACCCGGACGCGATCGGGCACGCCAGCCGCCAGCGCGGTCATCGCCGGTTGCTGCAGCATCGGTTCACCACCGGTGATAACCATCAGATCGACATCCTGATGAGCGACCCATACGACCAGGTCGGTGATTGGGGCACGCGTGCTGACCTCGGTGGGCTTGTACCGGCTCCAGTCCCAGGTGTACTTGGTGTCGCACCAACTGCACTTCAGGTTGCAGCGCGAGAAGCGCACGAACACGCACCGCTGCCCGGTCCAGGGTCCTTCGCCCTGCACGGAACCGAACTTCTCGGCGATGATCGCAGTGCCCTCGACCCGATCCGGGAGAAGCGGAATCACGGTCACGACGCATCGGGCCGTTCCCACAGCGCCGAAGACAGCCTCGTCTCCGCGACTCGGACCGACACCAGCTGGCCGTGGATGCCCGGCTCTACGCTGTCGATGAACCACCGCCCCAGGTGGTAGGCCAGAAGTTCACTAGTGGGGTGGAAGTCCACCTGGTCGTTGATCAGCCGGTGGTCGAAGGTGCTCTTGAGGTAGTCACCGAACGGGGCGAGGTCTCCGAAATCGGTGACGAACCCGTACTCATCGAGCCGGTCGGCGGTCAGGGTCAGCGTCACCAGGTAGTTGTGCCCGTGGTTGCCGCTGCACTTGTGCGTCTCAGGCAGCAGCCGTAACTCGTGGCTCGCACCGAACTCGAAGTCTTTGGAGATGGTGAACCGACCTGGCGGGTTGGGATGCTCCTGTGCGGTCACCATTCCACTCCTACCGATCGCCCACTGTAGAGGCCGCAACCGCTGTGGGACCGCGTCGAGCAAGCCGCGACTTTCTCGAACGATGCGGGTCGGCCCTCCTATCAACGCTTCGGCCTCACCGCCACAACCCACCAGCAGTACGTCTGGTACGACCAGCCCGACGGACCACATCGCTCACTACCCCTCTACCAACCCCCTGGGTGATGATCGGGTATCGGTAGCAACGGACCCTCCTTCTCTGCACTAAGGCTGATCCTGGTTTGAGAGTCGCGTTTGTGTGCACCAGAGGTGCACGCAGGCCACGTTCACCCGATCGGGGCGACTCCCATGCGCCAGGCCAGGCCGCGCAGCTCGCGGCCGCCTGCCTCGCGGCGGGCCTGACGTAGCAGGCCGGCGACCGTCTCACGGATGATCAGATCGGTGCGGATCCACTGGGGGGCCAGGTGCTCAGCGTGCAGCAGGACCTGCACGCCCTTATGGCGGGTCTTCTTCTCTGCGCAGAGGGCACGGCCGACCTCAGACCAGAAGAAGGCCTGGTTGCGCGTGGGCAGTAATTCCGGGTGCACGGCCTTGGCGGCCTCCAGCGCCTGGCCATGCTCGCCGAGCTTAAGGGCCACTGAGGTGCGCCGATTACCCACCATGGTTGGCCCGAACCACAGGTTCGCCCAGTCACCGACCTCGGTGTCCATCCGGCCCGCCAGTGCCGATGCCTCGTCGAGGTGGGTGGCCGAGGTGTCGTGATCACCGCGCGCCCCGGCTGCCACCGCGGCCGACAGGTGCAGCATCCCGCAGGCCTGCAGCGCGTCGCCGGAGTCCAGCTCGCCGGTCAGTGTCTCCGCCGTGGCAACCGAGCGGCGGTACTGCCCGGCCCAGTCGAGCGGACCGGTGGCGTAACCTCGCACAACCGTGGCACACCCCAGCCAGGCCGGGTCGTCCAGCGCCTCGGCGCACTGCTGCACGGCCCGGACGGCCACCATCGGCAGCCCACGATCACCAAGGTCCTTGGTGATCCGCATGGCCACCCGATGAGCCTGTATCAGCCCGAGCAGGACCTCCCGGCGCTGCTGGGGCAACCGCAGGTAGGCAGCCTGCAGCTCCCCGATCAACGCCGCCGCCAGCTCACCCGTCGCCGCGTAATCCACCACATGGTCGTGCAGCCGCACCAGCCGGTCGATATCGGCCTGAATCTGCGGCCAGACCCGCACGCTGACCTCAGGATCAAGGCCCAGCTCGTAGCGCTCCAGCACGATTTCGATGCCCTTCAGCCCGGTGTGTGCCTCGGCGCTCGCTACGTCCTGCCGTGTCCAGGGCTGCCCGGTCAGCTCACTGGGGTGCACCCGCAGCGCGCCCGCCATGGCCTCCAGGGTGTTGCGGTTGGTCACGGCCTTCTCGCCGCGCTCCACCTGGCCCCAGAACGAAAAGGACAACCGGGCCAGGCCGGCTGCCTCCCGCAACGTCAGCCGACGCCAGCACCGCACCTCGCCCAGCCGCCGGCCCAGCGCCGTCATCTCCTCCACACCGTCCTCCTTTCCCTGCTCCTCGCCCCGCTAGTCCGTGTGCACCTGTGACGCACACCGTCCCAGGCTCACCCGGGGGGGCGATCTCCATCCCAGGCCAGGCCGCGGAGCTCGCGGCCACCGGTCTCGCGCCGCGCCTGGCGCAGCAGGCCCGAGACCATCTCGCGGACGAGCAGGTCAGTGTGGATCCGCTGGGGGGCGACAGACCACTCCGGGCGCACAACGAATTGGCTGGTCGGGCTGATCGACCCAATAGCGGTGGGTGCCGTCGGTTCTTGCGGTGAGCCCGTAGCGGCCGCGCCCGGGTTGGCCAAGTCGGCGCCATTCATTGGCAGCATGTTCGATGGCTGGCCAGATGTGGCGTGGTCCACCTTGGGTGACCCTACGGTCGACAATCTCGACCCAGCAGCCGCCTTGAGCGTGCATCCACCGGGTGTCGGTTCCGTTACGCTTGCTGCGCGACGGTGTGCTCAGGGTGGGTTCGAGGATGCTGAGTAGGACGCGCAGGCCGGGTTCGTCGAGTATCTGAGGGTCTAGGTCGGTGGTGGTGGTCTCGGCGGTATCGAGATCGACCACGAAGTCGAACCGGTTCACGTCTCGCAGCGGGTTGTCTGGATCAGGGCGCAGCCACATGAAGTGGCCGGGTTGTTCAAGCAGGGGGCCCGCCACGGTGTCTGGTCCGGTCTTGTCTAGCACGGCAAGGCTACTCGACATCTCACCGCGCAGGTCAGTGACGACACGCCCGCCGGGGGCGAGCTGCTCGATCCACGCGGGTGGTATCCCGGGCACGGCACAGGTGCTGATGATCCGGTCGTAGGGCGCGCGGTCGGCGATACCGGCGGCGCCGTCGCCGGTATCGAGGGTGGGTCGATGGCCGAGCGTGCCCAGTCGCTCGGCTGCTTGGGCCGCCAGCGCGGGGTGTAGCTCGATGCTGGCTACCTGGCTGGCGCCGAGGCGGTGGCACAACAGAGCGGCGTTGTAGCCGGTGGCGGTACCGATCTCTAAGACCCGCGACCCGTCGGAGACGTTGAGCAGTTCCAGCATGCGGACCATCAGGCTGGGCATGGTCGAGGAGCTGGTCGGCCACCCACGATCGGCGCCTGTCGCGGTGGCGAACTGGACCACCAAGCTGTCGTCGCTGTACGCGGCGTCCAGCCACTCTTCGGTTGTCGTAGGGTCCGCGCCGTCGATGATCGTGTAGTCGTCACGGTAGAAGCGCGGCACGAAAACATGGCGAGGGGTCTGCTCGATCGCTGCGCGCCAGCGGGGGTCGGTGAGCACACCCGCGTCCGTGATCTGCTCGGCCAGCGCTGCGGCACGCGGGCGCCATGCGACGCCGTTGTGCGGGGCGGTCATGAGTTTTCTCCGGTGAGCAGCTCGGCCAGCGCGGCGGGAATGGGTAGACCCGCCCGGTGATGCAGCCACAGCCATTGTCCCGAGGGATTGCACTCCAGCATGATCCACTTTTTCTCGGGCGTGATCACGAAATCGAAGGCGCCGTAGTTGAGCCGGAACTCACGCAGGTAAGCCAGTATGCCAGCCCTCACCGCGGCAGGTACCTCGACCGGGACGTAGCTCAACGCGTCGTAGTCAGCCCTCCAGTCGATGCGCGCGCGAGGCGAGTCGGTCTCAATCGCCACCGCCAGCACCCGGTCGCCGACCACCGTGACCCGCGACTCCCGGGCCTTAGGTACCCACTCCTGCACTAAATGCACAGTGGCGGCGAACGAGGCGGCGTCGACGGTGACCGGGTCGATAGGCGTAGTGTAGATGATCTTGTGCTGGCTGTTGTCCGCCAACACGACCGAGGACAGCGACTTACACACGACCGGACCGCCGATCAGCTCGGCGAACTCGACCGCCTCACCGACATCGTCGCTGACCAGCGTTCGCGGGGTCGCCAACCCGCAGAGCCGGGCGACTTCGATCTGCAGCGGTTTCCACTCGGCTCGGGCGATGCTGTGCGGGTGGTTCACCCAACGGCAGCCCAACGCGGCGAGCACACCCCCCAGGCCGAGTCGTGCTTCCTCCTCGGCATAGACCCGATCCGCAGTGGACATGCCCGGCGGAAAAGTGAAGCGGCTGGGCCGACGATAATACACCGAAACGAGCCCATCGAAGTCCGTAGTCATCTCGGGTCCGGTAATCCTGCCAGACCAACCGCCTTCGCCGTGCCGCGCGGTGAATCCCATACGCGCCGGGAAGTCCCCCAGGTCGTGGCGGGCGACCCGCACCCCTCGCCGCGATATCTCCCTGATCACCGCGTCAGCAGTCGGGTCCTCGGCACCGGTAAGGACAAGAACCGTAGGAGCAGAATCCACCAACTCAGGTGTCTGTTCTGGGGATAGTGACGGTATCAGCATCGACCCTGCCGTCGCGGTTCGTCTCCTCGGTCTTCGTCTCATTCCACCTGGTCGCGGTGGTGTCGTGCTTGCCGCACTCGATCGGAACCACACCCAGTGTTGCTGAGAACGGACGCAACGCCCCAGGGACATGCTCTATTGGCAACCGGCCGCCGCAGTGGGTGTCAGACAGCGGAAGCAGCGCGGCCGAGGGCATCAACGGGTCGGCACGGAACATCATCAGGTCTCCTCGGGCATCAGGACGCGTTGCCACCGACAGACACTTTATCCAATCCCACGGGGTTTGTGATCGACGCGAACGAACGCGTCATGGCGGATCCGCTGCGAGGCGAGCTGCTCGGCGTGCAGCCGCACGCGTACGCCCTTGTCCCGGGTCTTCTTGTCGGCGATCAGGGCGCGGCCGACTTCAGCCCAGAACTCGGCCTGGCGGACGTTGCCGGGCAGCAGTTCGCGTCCCCGCGCTGCCGGGCATGTGGGTGCACCCGTGGTGCACACCAGCGTAGGTTTACCCGACCGGCGCGACTCCCATCCGCCAGGCCAGGCCGCGCAGCTCGCGGCCACCGGCGTCGCGCCGGGCTCGCCGCAGCAGGCCGACGACCACTTCGCGGACGACCACGTCGTTGCGGATCCGTTGCGGCGCCAGCTGCTCGGCATGCACGAGCACACCCACGGCCTTGTCCCGGGTTTTCTTCTCGGCGACCAGGGCCTGGCCGACCTCGGCCCAGAACCCGGCCTGCAAGACAATGGAGGGCTGCAGCTCGGGGTGCACCGTCTTGGCCACTTCGAGGACCTGGCCGTGCTCGCGGAGCTCCAGGGCGATACTGGTCTTCCAAATGCCGACGGTGTTCGGCCCGAAACCCAGGTGCGCCCAGGTGCCGACCTCGGTGTCCATCCGGGCCGCCAACGCCGATGCCTCCGCAAGGTGAGTGGCCGCGGTGTCATGGTCGGACTGTGCCCCAGCCGCCAGCGCCGCCGACAGATGCAGCTCGCCACACGCCTGCAGCGCGTCGCTGGAGTCCAGCCTGCTGGTCAGGCTCTCCGCCGCAGCGACCGAGCGGCGGTACTGCCCGGCCCGGTCGAGCTGCCCGGTGGCAGCCCCGCGTAGCCAGGCCGCGTAACCAAGCCAGACCGGATCGTCCAAGGTCTCAGCGCACTGCGCAACGGCGCGGGCGGCCAGCGCCGGCAGCCCGTGAGCACCGAGCCGTTTGGTAGTCCACATCGCCGAGCTGTACGCGTCCATCAGGCCCACCAGCACCACGGGGCGCTGTTGCGGCATGCGCAGGTACGCGCCGTGCAGCTCACCGAGCAACACCGGCGCCAGCTCACTCTGTGCCACGTAGTCCCCGGTCCACTTGGTCGTGACCAGCCGCTTCAGGTCATCGGCGATCTGCGGCCAAGCCCGCACCGGAACCTCTGGATCAACGCCCAGCGCGTAACGCTCCAGCGCGATCTCGATACTCTCCAGCCCGGCCTGCGCGTCAGCATGGCGCGCGTCCCGCTGCGTCCAGGGCTGTCCGGTCAGCTCACTGGGGTGCACCCGCAGTGCGCTGGCCATCGCCTCCAGCGTCCTGCGGCTGGTCACGGCCTTCTCGCCACGCTCCACCTGGCCCCAGAACGAAAAGGACAACCCGGCCAGGCCGGCTGCCTCCCGCAACGTCAGCCGACGCCAGCACCGCACCTCACGCAGCCGCCGGCCCAGCGCCTTCGCCTCGTCCACCGTCCTCCTGCCCCTGATCCTCGCCCGCTGGTTCACCCGATCGGCGCGATTCCCATGCGCCAGGCCAGGCCTCGTAGCTCGCGGCCGCCGGCGTCGCGCCGGGCCTGGCGCAGCAGACCAGTGACCACTTCACGGACGACCACGTCGTTGCGGATCCGTTGTGGCGCCAGCTGCTCGGCATGCACGAGCGCACCTACGGCCTTGTCCCGGGTTTTCTTCTCGGTGACCAGGGCCCGGCCGACGTCGATCCAGAACCCGGCCTGGTGGCTGGCGCAGGGCAGCAGTTCGGGGTGCGCGGTCTTGGCCGCGTCCAGGGCCTGACCGGGTTCGCGGAGCTCCAAGGCGATTTCAGTCTTCCAGACGCCGACGTTGGTTGACCCGAAATGCAGGCCCGCCCAGGTACCGACCTCGGTGTCCATCCGGGTGGCCAGCACCGAGGCCTCCGCCAGGTGGGTGACTGCGGTGTCGTGGTCGGCCTGCGCCCCGGCCGCCTGCGCAGCGGACAGGTGCAGCATCCCGCAGGCCTGCAGCGCGTCGCCGGCGTCCAGCTGGCTGGTCAGGTTCTCCGCTGCGGCCACCGAGCGGCGGTAGTGCGCGACCCGGTTGAGCGGACCGGTGGCAGCCCCGTGGATCCAGGCCGCATACCCCAGCCAGACCGGGTCACCCAGCGTTTCGGCGCACTGCTGCACGGCGCGGGCGACCAGGCTTGGCAGCCCGCGAGCACCGAGCCGTATGGTGGTCCACATCACCGATTGGTACGCCTCCATCAGCCCCAGCAGCACCTCGGGGCGCTGCTGCGGCAGGTATAGGTAGGCGCCGTGCAGCTCGCCGAGCAGCACCGGCGCCAGCTCACTTTGTGCCGCGTAGTCCCCGGCCAAACTCATCGTGTCCAGACGTTTCAAGTCCTCGGCGATCTGCGGCCAGGACCGCATCGGGACCTCCGGATCGGCGCCGAGCTGGTAGCACTCCAGCGCGGTCTCGATGGCGGTCAGCCCGGCCTGCGCCTCGGCACCAACCGCATCCCGCGGTGCCCAGGGCTGCCCGGTCAGCTCACTGGGGTGCACCCGCAGCGCGCCCGCCATCGCCTCCAGTGTCTTACAGCTGGTCACCGCCTTCTCGCCGCGCTCCACCTGACCCCAGAACGAGAAGGACAGCCCGGCCAGGCCGGCTGCCTCCCGCAGGGTCAGCCGACGCCAGCAGCGCACCTCACGCAGCCGCCGACCCAACGCCTTCGCCTCGTCCACGCTGCCCTCCCTCGTGCGTGCTCGCCCACGGATCTTGCTTGGTTACGGGTACTTCCCACGCTACTGACCGTTCGCGATGTGCCGGGCCAGCACCGCGTGTAGCACTCCAGATCACTTGCCGTGGTTAGCGCGTGCTGCTCCGGGGGAATCCGGTCAGGTGGGCTCAGGGTCCGGCGCGGCCACCACACACGCCACGCAGGGCATTCCCGTACCGACCGTGACCACCTCAGCCTCACCCGGCCGGATCAGCAGACCGCAGTAGGCGCGCAACTGCTCGGGGATCACCCGCCCCGAAGGAATAGGGAACAGATGCACCACCCGATCGGTCTCCCCCACGATCCGGCCACTCGGCAACCGCACACCACGCAGCAGCCGTGCCGCGAAGATGCCGGGTAGCCATGCCGGCAGGCGAGAGGGAGACAGACCAGCCAGCGAGGCGCGCGCAGCGCTGCTGTCGCCACCGGATTTCCCCCCCGGGCTCCGGACCCGGTCCCCCCGACATGCGGAGGATGCTGCGGCCTGACCCGATCTTCTTGTGCACCCGCGGTGCACACCGGCCCAGTTCACCCGACCGGGGCTACCCCCATGCGCCAGACCAGACCGCGCAGGTCGCGGCAGGTCGACACCTCCTACCATCCCCTGACGGTCGCCAACCCACCTGCCGCGAGCCGGAGCAGATTTGTACGAGCGCGGTGGTGTGGCCAGGATGGGTGACCGCTGGTTCGCCGGCGGAAGTGTGACCACGTGACTGGTGACACCCTGCTCCGGTCGCGCTGCCTTGCGGCGCTGTCACGGTGGACCCCCACAGGGCAGCCTGATCGGCTGCGGGCGTTGTAGGCCGCTGGGGGGATCTGTTCGCTACGCTGCTGGCGTGGATGCCGAGGAATTGCCGGTGGAGGATCCGGCCGCCCTGGCACGGGCGATCGACCGGGCGGCTCGCGGTGAGGTCGTGCACCTGGTGCGGGACGGCCGGCCGGTTGCTGATCTGGTGCCCGTCGGCGCGGACCCCCGCGCGGCGCAGGCTCAGCACGCCGCGCGGGCAATTACTCAGCGGATGGCCGACCGGTTCGGGGCGCCCACTTTGGCGCACTACCGGCGGGTGTATGAGTCCTGCGGTCACCCTTGGCCAGGCGATGAGGAGATCCGTCGCCGGTTCCCCGTGGCGGATGCCTCCTGACCGAGCAGTCGCCATCGCTGCTGGTCGGCGGGCGGATCCTGGATGCCGGGGCGGTCGCGTCCTGGACGGCTGGCGAGCTAGCGATCCAGTCTTGGTTGGCGGTCGCACCCGTCCTGGGACTGACGTTTTTGCTGCCAGAGCTGGCCGTCATCGAAGCGCGAACGTTACGACCGCACGCTGGTGTCGCAGTCGACGAACTGGTGACCCATCCGCACGTCGTGCTCACCCGGATGAGCTCGGCCGACGCCGCTGGCGTCGAGGAGTTGCTCGCCGCCAGCCGAACCTTCGACGTCATGGCTGGATGGGTGGTCTACCTGTGCCGGCAGCGCGGGTGGAACGCGCTGACAACAGATCCCGGTCGGCGACAGTGCATCGATCCGCAGGTGCCCACCGAGCTGTTGCTCTAGGGATCCTTGGTCCCTAGGCGTGCGACCTGTTCAAGGTCTACCGCGCCTGTGAACCGGCAGCTATGGTCGAAGACGGTCTGACGTCACTTAAGGTCGGGGCGGGGGTGGAGTGCGCCTACCCGTCCTCACCTGGTCCGTCTGCCGGTCAGGGCGCCGGTGGTGGCGTGGGCATCGCTGGGGGTGTGCGGGTGTGGGGCATCTCCGCCCAGCCGAAGGACTGAGCAGCGCGGCCGGTGCCGCCAGAGCGCTGTGAACCCTGCGAGCGCTGCGGCCCTCTGACAACACCCTCTTGAACGGGAACGATGCTGTGTCGGCGCCAACCGCCCGGATCTGTCCGACGTCGGCGCTGGCCGCCGAGTTCGACAGCGAGTGGGCGATCGTGCTGGAGCGCGCGAAGCTGTCCAAAGACCTCGCCGGGGTGCACGACCTGCTGAACAGGTGGCGGCACACCGCGTACATGGAGATGCGCGACCCTGGTTCGTACTACCGGATGTTGGCCAAGGCTGGGCAGATCATGCGCACCGGCCGTAACCCGGACGCGGTGTCGTTCGAGGACATGCAGGCGTTGATCCGGCAGAGGCTGGGCCGGTAGGTGTATTCGCATCGTTCCTGACGCCGCGGTGTCGGAGCAGGTGGCCGCGCTGCCCGACGAAGCGCTGGTCGGCTACGCCGAGGTGCTCGAGGTGGTCCCGTTGGCGCCGTGGAACGGGCGGCCGCAACACCCGGCCAACCCGGATGCGCCAGTTCGGCGCTGGGCATTTGGACCCCGGACAGGCGGGGCAGGTCGTTTACCCCATCTTGGAGGAGCAGCAGGAAGTCCACCCCCTGCTCGTGCTGTGGCTTGGCTGACCGAACCCGTCGTGACCATGCGCCGCTACCCGGCGTTGAGCGACAGGACGACGGGTACGCCGTTCCTTCTCCGACCATCCCGGCCTGCCCGGAGTTAGGGTGTTCCTCATGCCCGCCGCCGCGTACCTCCCTGAGCCGCACCGTTCGTCGGCGGCGGATTCGGACGTCGACGGGCTGGAGCCGCCCCCGGAGTGGGTGGGGGACGCAATCGCCGCGGAAAGGTTCGGCTCTCCGGAGGCGATCCGGGCGGCGTTGCTGCCTGAGCAGGTGGGCGAGTTCGACGCCGCCTTCGATGCCGCGCTCACAGCGGCTCGCCAGACGTTGCATCTAGACCAGCTACGCCATGTGCTGCGCATGTGGCGGCGGATGGCACTGATGACCGAGCAGGACCCTGACGGGCACCGGCAGATGCTGGTCACTGCCGCCGAGGTCCAGCGCACCGGCTGCCCCCGGGCAGGCAGCGTGCCCTGGAGCGAACTCACAACCGAGCTCGGCCGCTGACCGTCCCCCAGCTCAGGACTGGCTTTCCGCATGTCGTACACGCTCGACATCGACCCTGCGGCGCGCGCCCAGATCCAGGCGCTGCCGCTGGCGGGAGTCGTCGCGCTCGCCGAGGCCATGACGGTGCTCTCGCTCGTGCCCGAACGAGGTGAGCCGATCAACGCCGCCAACCCCGATGGCGGGGTCTACCAGTTGACCTTCGGCGGCGGCTGCGGACTGATCACCTATCTGCTGCTCACCGACCAGAATCGGGTCGATGTACTCATCGTGACGTGGGTGGACTTCGGTTAGCAGAGCCCACTGGAATCGCCGGTAGAACGCTGCGAGTGTCCACAGCAGAGGTCCACCTGCTGCTCGTCCCCCGTCTAGAGGTCAGGTTATCCATCCTCGGCCCGCTGCGAAGTCTCGACGAGGTGGCCTACCTGCTTCGCCAGCGTGTATCGGTCGTTCTCTTCGGTCGAGGACTTCGAGAAGGAGATCCGAAAACCTCCGAGGGACCCGGTACTACAGGTCGCAAAGCCGCGCCGGGTCCCCCTCAGCCCGAGGAGGGCCGTCACATCATGGCTCCTGACCCACCACAGAGCATCGTCAGCTCCGAGCCGTGCCCGAAGCCGACTGATGAGGCGAAGAGCCCCGACAACACCACGGCGACCGCCCTCCCCGAGGGCTGGCGCAGCGCAATCGACGGCTGGGTTTGCGACCCGGCCATCCGACGACACGCCCTGATCGCCCTGGCGATGCTCCTTAGTACTCCGGTTCTCATCGTCGGACTGGTGACCGGCGCCCTCATCACCGCTGTGAACATCCTGCTGCCGTCCCTACTCGCCAAGGCCATCGTCCTCGGCGCCGGAGGCACCGGCTTGTGGCTCCACCACCGCCGCCGAACCCGACGCCAGTCCGCCAATGCCTATCCCGGTGACTCAGGGCTCTGTGGTCGTTGAGAGGTTGTCGTCAAGGGGTGAGTTTGCTCCTCGACGAGCCCGCTCGGGCACATGTGCAGGTCCTATCCCAGCACGCTCGACCCCGGCGTCCTGCTGGGGAATCCCGCACCGTGCAGCTGCGGTGGGCTCAATGCCCCGATGATCGGCGCCTGCACCTGCTCCACCCCGCCGACGTCGCCACCGCCAGGGGCCCACGCCGAGGCTCCGTGCGGCCACCAGATGCCCACTGAGGGTCTCACCATCATCAGCGGCTCGGCGGGGCGCTGTGCATGGACTGCGTCGTCGGCCCCAAGATTCCACGGCCCAGCGTCAGGGATACCCCATGAGTTCTCCCATCCCGGGTTTGCCGCTAATCAACACAGCCCCGACACCGCCGACAGCCAGGGGGCCGTGGTTGGGGTTCGTGCCCGACGACGAGGCCTCGGCTGAGCGCGCCGGCGGCTGTCCCGGGGGAGACCTATGCCTTTCGGGGTCTTTGTGAGGATCGAGGTAGCCTCTCTGACATGCTGTTAGGAATGCCTCACCTCGGACGCCGTGTCCTCGAACCCGGCATACTCGGCCCCCCCGGGTGACCGTGTCGGGCGCGGTGACGGCGAGCGCGGACGCCGAGCGGCTGCACGGGCCGGTCCTGGCCGGCCTCGCCGGCAAGGCGGCCGAGGCGGCCACGTTGCTGCTGCTCGCCACAGTGGTGCCCCGGGCCCTCGGTCCGGCCGACTACGGCCGGTTCGCGGTTGCCCTCACCGTGGTCGCCATCGGCTCGGTAGCGATGACGCTGGGCGGCGCCACCCTGCTGGCCCGCTACGTTCCGGCCG
>JBOHFU010000003.1:31404-34296 GCA_050699675.1 Pseudonocardiaceae bacterium | reverse complement strand
ATCCACACCGGCACGCCCAGGGCGAGGCACACGACGACGGCCAGCAGGACAGCGACAGCGATCAGCACGGCCACGGCCAGCCCCGACGACGGGCGGACCTGCACCCGGCGCTGATCCCTACCGTCACTCACGGCGTCCCGGTCGCCGTAGCGCGGGTCGTCGGGGTCCGCGATGGGTGGCGGCTTCATCACCCACCTCCCCGAAAGTCCACGACGCCGCGGTGCTCGGCGGTCAGGTGGGTCACGCCGTCACGGTGCGCGAGGTCCCGGGTCGCCGCGCTGCCCCGGTGGTCACATACCCGGCACCACCAGGCCACGGTCGCCACCGACGCCATCGCGTCGATGCTGATCAGCTCGGTCACGGGCAGGCACACGACAGCGGCCACGGTGGCGGGGCGGCGCCGGGCGACCTCGGTGCGCAGGTCGTCGAACAGGGCGGCTGCGCGCAGCTGGGCCCGAGACGGTGCGCCCTGCGCGGGAGCGCGGGTCGGCTCATCGCTCATCGGGGGCCTCCCCCGCGCAGAACACGCAGATCTGCTCGGGTCCAGGCAGCTGACCCGGGTCCAGGTCCAGGCGCTCCGCCTGGCCGGCGTCGAAGGAGAGTCCGCAGGCCGTGTGCAGGCGGCTGCGGGCTAACAGGCCGTGGTGCGCACGGTCTGACACTCGGTACCAGGTCATCATCATCGCGACCTCCTCTGACCGGGGCTGGACGTGCAGGACCGGCAGTAGCCGCGGCCGGGGTCGGTCATGCCGGCGGGCAGCACCACGGCACCGCACACCGCGACGTAACGGCCCTCGGCGCGACGGCCCGCGGCCGCGGCGTCGGGGGTCAGCAGGTGCGTCGTGCCCGTCGGCGCATCGACCATCTCCACGACCCGCGGCGGCCAACGCCGCGCCCAGTGCCTGCCACGGTCGGGCCGCACCGGCAGCCGCCACCTCACGACGTGCCCTCGGCGCGCTGCGCGGCCTGGCAGCACCCGCAACGACAACCCCAGGTCTGGTAACCCGCCAGCGTGCCGTGCGGGGCGTCGGGCACGTCCACGGGCAGCTCGCGCTTGGGCAGCTCGGGCCCGCGGCCCTGCCCCTCCGGTACATCAGCAGCCATGCCGACCCCCCGCCTTCCTCGCTGTCGCCGCCCGGCCCGGCCCCCAGTGCCAGGTCGGGCGGCGGACGCCAGCCCTGCGCCGGCGCCCCTGCACCGCCCGGCCCAAGTCGGGGCGGAAGGGCCGGGCGGGCCACACCCGGGCGGAGAACCTCTTGGCGAGCCACCCCGCTCGGGGGTGTCGCACGACAGTGAGAGACGACAAGCAGTGTCGTGCAGATCTGACGGTAAACGGTATCGTCTGGTCATGTCCAGACGTCAGCGAGGAAATTTTTACGTGTGGCTACGATGCGGCCATGACGTCAGAACTGGGGCCGACCGTGCGGCGTAGGCAGCTGGGAGCAGCGCTGCGGCGGTTACGCGAGGCGGCGAAGATCAGCATGGACGATGCCGCTGCGCACCTTGACCGCTCGCGGTCGGGCATCAGTCAGATGGAGACGGGCCGCACCGCGCCACGCAAGCCGGACCTCGAATCCCTGCTACGACTCTATGGCGCGGACGACCAAACGGCAGCCGTCCTCGAGGAGCTTCGCAGGGAGGGCAGCAAGCGAGGTTGGTGGTCGACCTACAAACTGCCCGACTACCTCGCTGACCTGGTCGGTCTTGAGGATGACGCGATAAGCGAGCGCGTTGTAGAGCTTGAGCTGATTCCTGCGTTGTTACAGACGCCCGCCTACGCCAAGGCGGTGCATGTCGTAGGGCCTCAGTCGCCACCTGCAGCCGAGGTCGACCGTCGAGTAGAGGTGAGAGTCCAGCGTCAGAGGCGTCTCCTGGACTCCAAGCCACTGACTTTTTCGGCCGTGATCTCTGAGGCTGCTGTGGTCCGTACGGCCGCTGAACCCGACGTGGGGTCCGAACAGCTGCGGCGCCTCGTCTCGGATGCTGCGATGCCGAACGTGAGCCTGCGGGTGCTGCCCTTCCAAGTCGGACTACACGGCAGCATGTCCGGCTCCTTCATATTGCTCGATTTCGCCCCAGGTGTGGCGGTGAGTGCTGCATACCAGGAGTACGCAGCCGGCGGCCATATGGTGGACGACCAGGACGTCGTGCGGCTACTGAGTGATCTGCACGACGGGCTCCGTGGCCAGGCTCTCGGTGACGACGAGAGCCTGGCCCTAATTGCGGAGCTGGCTCAGCAAGCAGAGTGAGGATCTGATGAATCATCTGAGGTGGCGGAAGTCTAGCTACAGCGGCTCCATGAACAGTTGTGTCGAGGTCGCCGGCCTCGACAGTGGCCGTGCCGTGCGGGACAGCAAGGACCCGACCGGCGCGGCCCTGAGGTTCACCGCGGCGCAGTGGGCCGCGTTCACCGCCGGTATCCGCGCTGGCCAGTTCGACTGATCTGGCAGCGACACGACAACAGCGGCCTCCCTGCTCGCGGGTATCGAGCAGGGAGGCCGCGCTCAGGGGGGATTCTGCTATGACTACTCCGCCGGAATACCGCTGCCCGGTGTGCGACACCCCGTCCGAGCTGGTTGCCGGGCCCAGACAGGCGTTCTGCACCAATGAGCACGGCTGCAGCGTCGTGATGTGGAACCCCAGCTTCCCGGATGGCGGACCCAGCGAGGCCACCGTGGTCGACCTAGGCGAGTTCGACTGACCCGACCGAGACCCGGACGGCCCCCTGCTCGCGGGTATCGAGCAGGGGCCGTCCGGGTCATGAGGCGCGTCCCGCCTCGCGTCTTCATGGCGTCATCACGCTCATGGCCACGTCGCAGTCGGAGTCGGCGTCGATTCCGGCTTCCCATGCCTTGACCGCGTTGGCGGTGTCGTCACCGTCGCAGCCCGCGC
>JBOHFU010000003.1:0-31304 GCA_050699675.1 Pseudonocardiaceae bacterium | reverse complement strand
CGCCGACTGCGATCCGGCGCTCCAGTTTCAGGTACTGGGTCGTCTTCATGGCGTCATCACGCTCATGGGGATTTCGCCTGGCGTTTGGTCGGCGCGCAGGTCTTCGAGCCATTTATGGACGTCACGTTCGTCGTACAGCACACGGCGGCCCACCTTGAATGAGCTGGGCCCCTTCCCGATATGTCGCCAATAGCGGACGGTCTCCCTCGATGCGCGGCACAAGTCGGCTACGTCCGCCGTGGTGAGGTACTTCGTCATAGGTACGCGCCTCCCTTTGTTAACCACCGTTGACTGTGGTCGGGGATGTTATACACACGGAGCCGCTGATAGCCAACGGGTGAAAGATGGGTCCTTACACCAAGAAGAGTGACAGAACGCGCGTCACCACCGGACACTGCGAAACCGGCAAGCGGAACAGGCGAGCCCCCCGATGAACCCCCGGCTGAAACGCCGAAACGCCCCGCTCCGGCCTCCAAGACGGAGGCGGGGCGGGGCGTTCGGCGTTCCCGGTCGGGGGTGAACCGGGACGATCTTAGGTGACGGACACGGTGGCGGTGGCGACGCCGGTGACGGCTACCGCCCCGGGCCGGGGTGGCCAGCCGGTGATGACGCCGGGGGTGAGCAACAGCCCCACGATCCCACCGACCCGTGCCGCGCCTGCGACGTCGGTCACGGACCCCGGTGGGTGCGTCGGCCAGCACGGTCGGGGTACCGGCGGTGGGCTCCCCTCACTCGGCGACCGCGTAGGCCACGCCCCAGCGGTGACGATCGCCGGGGCGTGGCGTTCCGAACCCCCCGACACCATCGAACATCAACACACCCTGGTCTAACCGCCGGGCGGTGACCTCACAGAACCGCTCCTCCAACTCGACACCAATCGACGGAAGACCCAGCTGTTTCGCCGCGACTAGGGTGGACCCGGAACCCGCGAACGGGTCCGCGACCACGCCTCGAGGACACTTCGCGAGCAGCGTCACCAGCAGCCCGGTGGGCTTTTGGTTGGGGTGAGTCCTCCCCTTACTCGCCCAGGTGACCACGTTTCCCTTGAGGACACCACTGTCCCGTGATCCACGGAATCCACCGCCCTGGACGTAGATCAGTTCCCAGTTCGGTTTCCAAGGGATCGAAAGATCACCCATCCCAGCAGCGTCGCCCTTGTCCCAGACCAGGCATGTCGTCGTCCCGGGTGGGGTAGCGCATTTCCAGGACCCGAACACCAGACTCGGTCGCGAACCCCACCGAGCCAGAACTTCGTCTCGGACAGTGACGGAGTCGTCGTTAGCGATCACTTCGCTCTTGTACGGTCCGTCCCAGTTGCTCGCATGGTCGATGCCGTAGGGCGGGTCGGTGACGAGAACGTCCGCTCCAAGCCACTCGGTGACCTCCCGACAGTCACCGTGGTACAGAGTGATCAACCCATCGGAGTAATACGCGCTCGTCACGGGTGGCGGCCGATCAGCTGTGTCATGGCTTCTCCTCTAGCTCCGAAGGTAAGGATGTAAGCCTTGCCGAGCTCGAAGGACTGGGCGACGTCACCGACGACCGTGATGCGCAGGTCCAGGTGCGGCGTGGCGGCGGCCCATTTCTTGTTGCGGTCGTCGGCGTAGTCGGGCATGAACCCGATGGTGGCGCCGTGCTTGTCATCGAACGTGGTGAACTCCTGCTTGAGATTGCAACGCACCTTGGCTGTGACAGCCATTACGAGGTCTCCTCTGTCTTGTCCCGGACGGTCACGGTGACGTCGAGCACGCCGTCTGCGATGGCTGAGCGGACCTGCTCGGCGACCATGGTCGGCAGTGCGGCCTTCAGCGCCGCGAGGTCCAGGCGAGCGGCGGTGGCCTGCTCGTTCGCACGCGCGGCGTGGGTGGCGGCCCAGCCGACCAGGTCCCTGGCGCGTTTGGGTTGCGCGCCGGGGTAGGGGTCGGGGATCACGTGGTCCCAGATCTCGGCGGGTGTGGGCATGTCGTCCTCCTCGTGGACCAGTGCCATGAACACGTCCCAGGGGAAGTTCGGCCCGGGATCGGTGTGGGTTCCATCACGCTTACCGAGCGTCCAGTCGACATGCCCGCAGACACCGCGCGGGTTGGCGCCGACCTGGGCGGGGGTCAGCTTGACCGGGGGGATCTCATAGTGGGCGCACCAGCCGGCTACCTCGACCGCGGCGCGGCGCAGCATGCCGTCGTGGGCCAGCCACTCAGCGCGACTCCAGCGCGCCCACCCGGTCATGCACAGGTTCAAACTGCGGGGGTTACCCGACCGGAGGGACCAACTGGCTACCTCGTCGGGCAGGTAGCGCACCGTCGAGTCGTCGTCACAGATCTTGTGGTAGCTGGCCTGCGTGGTGGGCCGGTCCAGATAAGCCGCCAGATTCTCGGCGGTGCGGTCCGGGTAAATGTGCGCGGGGTTGTCACCTTCGTTGGTGTGGATGGCAATCAAGCTGATTCCGGTGCTGTTGCGGCTCGATGACTTCGCGGCCATCACACCTCCTGTTCTCGCTGGCGGTGGCCCGCGGCCGGGGCGAGGTCGCGCCCATCCCGGCCGCGGGCACCTCTCCTCAGGCAAACGGTGGAGTCTCCGGTGACGGCTCAACCGGGGGCACTGGCTTGTCGGGGTCGGCGGCCAGGACCGCCAGCCGGTCCGCCTCACCGGTCAGCCGGGTCACGAGCGGGGCGAGCCGGTCGGCGGCGGCCTGGTCGTGACCGGCCAGCTCGTCGCGCAGCGCATCGAGGTCGGCGGCGACCTCGGTGACGTTGGTGCCGATGCGGGTGGTCTCGGCGTCGATGGCGGTGATGGTCTCGTCCAGCGTGGCCATGTGCTTCTCCAATCGTGTGAGTCGGTCATGCAGGGTCCACGGCGCCATGTCCTTGGTCAGGCGCCGAAGCTGATTCCAGGTGCTCATTGCCACCCTCCGAGAAACGGACATTCACGGGTCCCGTATCCCGACGCGCAACCCGGCGATCTCGGCGCGCAGCTCGTGGCGGCCCACCCGATGGTGAGCACCAGCAGGTACACCTCGTAGTAGTTGCGGCCCGGCAACGTCATGGCATCCGCCTGTCACGCCTCTGCGGGTGGGGGGGCTGGTCGCGAACGGTCGCGAGGTCGGCGCAGCCAGCCGATCAGCTCCGCGATGAGCCGGATCAGCAGCCCCCATCGCAAGATCATGTCGAGCATCAGGGCACCTCCAGGTCGTCATTGATCGGCTCATCGGCCATGGTGGAGCTCCTTAGGGCCTCAACCAGGTCAGACTGACGTGGTTGGCCCCGAACGACACATCAGTGTTCCGAGCCGCGCCGGAGTCCTGGTAGTAACCGATCTCTACCGACGTCCCCGCTGCGAGTCGGCTCATTGTTGACACGTGCAGAACCGCGAAGGTCGTAATGACGGATGAGGTCACCAGCCGATTTGCGGCAGCTAGCGACGTGCCTGTATTGACCCATAAAGCGCGGTCACCTGATGTGCCTACCACCAGCCGCAGGTGAGAGGTGATCGACCACACCCCGGCGCGGTTGAGCAGAAACGAGTTGTTGTTGGTGCCGCTGGCGGTGACGTCGTTCGTCGTGTACGTGGCCGTGTGGAACTGAAGCCGTACCTCGGTGACGTTCGCGATGGACTGCACGCTGGTCTGGTCGTAACGCGCTTCGTGGCGGGTGGCGCTCGACGTCCCACCCGTGGCGCAGAACCCCACCCACGCCGACCCGTCGTAGCGGTAGAGCAGGTTGTCCGCGGTGCTGAAAATGATCTGGCCGGTGAACGGTGTCGTGATATCCGACGTTGAGCTGACCACCGGGATGCTGCTCTCATTCACCCGCGACGCGCGCGCCTTGGTGCCCGCGAGGAACTCGGCCGTCAGCGCCATTGCAGCCTCTCCCCTCCCTGTTCTACAGCCCGAGTGGCGGCGTGATGACCGACACCGATGACCCCGCCGGCCGCTGGACGGTGACGGTCGAGCCGTCCACGGTGAACGTCTGCGGGCTGCCCGCGCCGGTGATGGTGGTGACCGCGACCTCAATCCCGTCGAGGTCGACCTCGAGCGGGAAGTCATCAGCGTTAGTGGTCCACACCGGTCCGGTCGGCGTCGCCACGGTGAGGCTGGTCGCTCCCACCTCCACGGCCTCAACCAGGGTGGACCCATCGGTGTCGAACCGCAGCACCAGCGGGTTGGTGTCTGCGGTGTCCTGCGCCCACACACCGATCAGCCAGGGGGCATAGGGCGAGCAGTTGGCGCTGACGAGCCACCGGTGCTGGTCGATCTCCTGGCTGTAACCGGCCAGGGCCAGCGAGATGGTCCCGGCGGGGTGCTGGTCAAGCACACTCTCGATGCCCACCACGTCGATCCGGCCGCCCAGGATCGCGGTCAGCCATTGCCTGATCAGGTGCGGTGAGTGGGTCAGATCGAGATCCAGCTCGGGGTAGCGGTAGCCCTCGACGGTGCCCAGGTGCACCACCCACGACGCGTAGTGCGCGATCTCGCCGTCTGAGTCGTTGCTGACCGTGACGCTGGTGGCGTAGGTCCCGATCACTGCGGTGCCCAGCGGGCCATCGGTGTCGGTATAGGTGTAGGACGACGCGTTGGTGCGGGTGGCCACCGCCTGGTTGACGTTGCGCTGGTCGTCATCGACCGGGTGCAGGTCACCGGCGAGGTCCCCCTCGGCGACGTCGAGGGTCAGAAACGGGTCCTGGTTCTCGTGGCGGCGCCTCGTCACGAGGGTGAATCCGTTGCCCGCCCCGTCGTGGAGCACCCCCTGCTCGACGACCTCCGCTGCCCGTAACAAGCTGACCAACGTGTCGACTCGCTGGTACCCGCAGGCGGTGGTCGCCACGTCCCCCAAGATGCTGTTGCCCATGATCGTGGCGCTGAGATGGTTCTCGGTGCACAACCGGGTGATCCGGTCGGCGGGGACCTCGCCGGTGTGCGCGTTGAGCGCAGCGATCTGCACATCCTCGTCGGTGATGGCGTTCTGCACCGTGAGGTGCCCGAGCACGAGATCCTCATGAACGCCGTCGGTGTTGACCTCGACCTGGTAGACGACTCCCACGGTGCGCCCCGCCAGCGTGGCGGAGAACCCAGTGGAGCCGGTGTCCCCGACCACCAGTTCATCAATGCTGTAGTCGACGTCGGAGCCGTTCTGAGCCAGCTGGATGCCGTACTGGCCGCGCGCGCCGTCCACCTCGAAGGTCACGGTCTGGTCGATGAGCACAACCCCAGCGCCCCACCCGCGGATGTTCAGCGAACCGGTGGGCGAACTCCCGGTCTTGTACCGCAGCTCCCACAGGTCGGAGGTGCCGGTGGTGTGGACCCTGAAGAGCACGCTGCTGTCCGGTGAGCCCGCGGCGGGGAAGCTGATCAGGGCGCGGACCTGGGTGTGCCCGGTGTCGGTGTAGGTGGTGACGGGACCCAGCCATGCGCTGCCGTCGAGCCGGGGCAACTCGTCCGAGCAGGCGAAGGCGTCGCTGGTCGCGAACTCCGGCCCTGCCCCGTAGAACCCCATGGGTGAGCCCGAGGCGATGCCCGACGCGATCGACGTGGCATCGGCGCCGTCCTCACACGGCCAGTACGCCACCATGCTGGGCAGCGCCAGCGAGCTACGCCGAAACGAGGACTGCAGCGGCGCCCCACCCTGGATCAGACGCCGCAAGGCACCGGAGGCTGTGAGCTCGACAGCCGCGTTGCGCCCGGCGACCCCCCATCGTGGGGTGAAGCCGTCGGCGAAACCCAGACACAGCACGATGGCCCCGGTGCCCGGGTCCACCCGCACCCGCACTGGGGTGTTGCGCCGCACGTGGGGCCAATTCGCAGACTGCGGCCCGAGGCTGTACAGGCCCGCGGTGTTGTCGAGGGTCATCGCGCAGGTCGCGGGCTGCGCCGCCGATGCCTCATCGGCGCGGCCCAGCGAGATGCTGACACGCCGGCCACCGCCGTAGAACACGTCGCCGGTGATGTCGGTCCACGACCAGGTGTCGGGGTCGGCCAGCAGGTTCGCGCCCCAGGCGATCTCCACGATGATCCGGGCGTCGCCGCCGAGGGTCTCGGCCATGAACGGCAGACCCGGCCGGGAGGCGCCGCGAGCTGGTGGCAGCGGGCCGGCCACCGACCGCGGGGCACGCCGGTCCCAACCGGCCCACAGGGCGGCGGTGCGAGTCACGCTACTCGTCCCAGCAGACCCAGCAGCGCAGATCGACCGCTGTCGTGGGCGTGGTCGCCCGGACCCGCAGGAACCTGCTCACCGCGATGATCGGCCGCTCGTCGGGCATCCACTGGTAGCTGTACAGCATCCCGGGTGCGGCCTCCGCGCTGGTCGACGACACCGAGACCGCGTCGAACACCCTCGCGGCAGTGGTCGAGCCCTCCCCTGCCGCGGTGTATCCCGTCGCGGTGGTCCCCAAGGTGAGCAGGGACGCCGGGGCGTTGGGGTCCAGGGGTTGCAGGCCAGAGGCGACGTGTGCGGTGACTGTGGCCGCCACGTCGGTCTGCAGCAGCTCGATCACGGCGTCAGCGCCAGGCGGGTCATCCAGACTGAAACCCCACGAGATGAGCTGTATTTGCCGGGTGCTCGGCGTCGCGAGCTGCAGCATGGTCTTGATCGCCGTGCCGGTCGTGACTGACTGCTGAGCGGCCGTTGTCGGCATGGGCCCGTTCCACGCCTTGAACCTGTGCACTGGGATCTCCCTATACCGTGAGCTGAATCTTCCCGGACCGGATCAGATTCATGATCAGAGTTGCGACCGCCTGGTCGCCGTTGCCGACGAACCGCACGCTGACCTCGCGGGGCCCGGGCGTGGATGCTCTTGCGCCGGCCGGGGCGGCGCTGACCGGCGCAACATCAGCAATGGACGCGCTGAAGCCGCCCTGCGCGGCGCCGACAACGCCACGCACCGCGGCGACGACACCCGGCAGCCCTCGGCGGATCGACTCGGCGAAGTCGGCGGTCAAGGCCTTGCCGGAATGCGTGACGTAGCCCTTGCCGCTGAACGGGCCCTTTTTGGCCGGGCTGAACGGCCAAAGAGCCCGCAGGTTGGCCATCCCTTGACGCACCCAGTCCACCATCTGGTTCCAGCGCGCCACGATGCCATCCCAGAAGCCGCTGACCAGCGCGACACCGGAACGCCACAGCAGGCCGCCGAGGTTGCCCAGGGCGCCCAGGACCCGACCGGGAATCCCGGCCACCCACCCGATCAGGCCGTGGACAGCACCGCCTACGGCGTTGACCCCACCCCAGAACCAGCCGTGGAACATGCCAGGTAGCCCGCCGAACCAGGCCAGCACACCACGGACGAAGTCGACGCCCTGCCGGACCGTGTCGGAGATCCAGCGCCACGCACCGGCGACGAAACCGGACACCGCACCCCATGCCTGGCTGGTCCAGCGCACCACGGTGTCCCAGTTGGCGACGATCAGCGCGACCAGGCCGACGACCGCGGCGATGACCCACCCGACCGGGCCCATGGCGATCACCCATGACGCCGCCAGCCGCACCGCCGACGCCGTGGCCACCGCCGCTGTCCGGATCCATGCGGCGCTCTTAGCTGTCAGTGCGGCGACGGTGGTCACAGACGACACGACGGCACCCGCGGTGGCCGTCACCCATGCGATCGCTGTCTTCGCTGCAGCGATCGTCGCCTGGACGCCGAGCACCGTGAAGTGAATGGCAAGAGCGGCCAGAATCGGTGAAAGGCCGATCAGGATCGGGGTCAGGTTACGGCCGAGGAAAGCAACGACGGGGGCCAGGGCTTGCCCCAGGAAGAACACCGCTGCGACCACCGTGCCGATGACGTCGACCACGATGCCGAAACCCGCACCCAATCCGGCCGCGAAAGACTGGACGGTGGACTGGTTGCGTTCGAACCAGTCGGCGAGTTGACTCATCCGCTCGTTGATCATGCCGAACACCCGGGCGGCCACCGGTTCGAGTGCGACGAACGCCTTGTTTTTCAGTATCTGCCACTGCTCGGCGAAATCAGCGGTGCCCTCAGCAGCGGCCTGGATGGCGCCTTCGCTGCCGCCGATGGTCTTCACGAGATCATCGATGGCGAAACGGCCCTCACGGATCGCCGCGGCCATATCGGGGCCCGCCTTAGCCCCGAACAGTTCCAGGGCCAGCTTGTTGGCGGTACCGGCGTCCCCGGCGTTCTTGATCTTCTCGGTGATCTCCCGGAACGTGGCCACCGGATCTTGACCGGCCTTGGCCATCTTCCCGAGAGCGATCCGCATCGAACCCATGACCAGCTCGGTATTGACGCCTTCCTTTTCGAACTTACCGAGCAGGGCGATCGACTGATCGAAATTGAACCCGAGCTGACGCAAAGGCGCGCCGAACTTCACGACGTTCTCGGACAGCTTGTCGACACCGACGCCGGTCTGCTGTGACGCCACAAACAGCTTGTCCATCGTGTTGGCCTGGTCTGCGGTCTTGATTCCCCAGTCCCCGAATACCCGCGTGACACTGTCGATGTTGGTCTTGAGGTCGGTTCCGGTCAATCGGGACAGATCGAGTACCTGAGCGGCCATGCCTTCGAGCGCGGGTCCTGTGATGCCTAGTCGCTGGTGCAGTCCGCCGACGGCAACGCTGACATCCTCGAACGAGGACGGGACCTGGGTACCGACGTTCTTTGCGCTACCGACCAGACCGTCGAGCGCGGCGCCAGTCGCGCCGGTGGTGCTGCGGATATTGTCGGAGACGCTGTCGAAGGTCGCCCCGATGTCCAGCAGGCCCTTACCGGCGGCGAGCAACCCAGTACCGACGGCGGCACCGGCGGCGGCGACTCCTTTGGCGAAGACCCCGAACTTGCCCGAGACGCCGTCGATGTTGCCGGCGAGGTCGGATGTGTTGCCGACGAAGCGGACCTGCAAGTCCTTATCGGCCACGCTTGCCCGCCTTCCTCGCCTGCGACCTCTGCTCGCGGCGGGTCTTGTTCATGTCCGCCACCAACTGATTCAGCTCCCACAGGCGCAGGCCGCGCGCCTCGGTGAGGGTTATCCCGTAGTGCTCGACAACGGCTGCGAGGGTTCGGAGTCGCTGTCGCTGGTAGGAGGGACCGGCGCCTTCTTGAAACTCACCTTGAGAGCGCCGACCTTCTCCTCTGGGAAATCGGGGTCAGTTCGGCGGCGCATGAGCAAGGCGAGGATACGCAGCTCCTTGGCCTTCGGTCCTTCGCCCTGCATGAACGTCGTGAATGCAGCGCCGGTCAGCTGCTCGATCTGGTCGATCTCATCGATCGTGTAATAGTCCGAGTCAATGGTGATGAGGTCGGGGTCTTGGTTGCTCACTTCCGGAATCCAATCCCTTTGATGGCGTCGTCGAGCGCGGCGAGCGCTTCGGTGTTGACTTCCTCCCGGCCGGCGTCGACCGCGGGGAAGATGTGCGGCCGGGCCGGCTGGAACACCCAGTTCTCGCGATTGCCGAACACGGGATGGCGGCCACCGAACTCCTGGATACGCGCATGCGGCGCCTTGGACAGCAACCGGGCGCCGGTATTGGTGACCGATGGCCCTATTCCCTTAGCGAGCTTGCCGGATTTCTTCGGCGCCCGGCGTTGCGCATCTTTAGCGACAACCTCGACGGCCTTGCGCAGCCGGGTGCGGAACTGCTTGCTGACCGCGGGCTCGAAGCGCTTGAGATCCCGCAGGAACTCGGACAGCCCGTCGATCTGCACCGAGACCCCGGTCTTGCCACCGGAGCGTCCTTGCCCGCGGGGCATTACGGCGTCGTATCAGTCGTGCGGTACAGGACCGTCAGCGCCGACGCCGAGGTGTTCCCCAGGCACTTGTACGCCAGTGGTTGTTCGATGATCTCCGCACCGCCCACGGTGGGGGTCTCCCCATCGAATCTCACATTCGCCGTGATCACGGTAGCGAAGTTGAAAGCGCCCGAGATCGCCGCGCCTGTGAAGGTGAGCACGAGAGCCGCCTCGGTCCCATTAACGAATCGGTTGTAGGCGGTCAAATCCTGGAATTCGGTTTCGAGCTCGCCCGTGTACTCGCGGAACTCGGCTTCTAGCGGCACCTCGCGCAATTGTGAGCCCAGGAAGTAGCGGTCGGCGGCGAGCCCGCTGTCGCCTTCCAGTGAGAACGACGTGACGTCGTGCGCGCTGCCGCCGAGGCTCAGCACGCCGTTGACGAAGGTCATCAGGGTCAGGCTGCTCGGGTAGGAGGCCGAGGCAAGACCGGTCGCGGTGTCCTCGTCCTCGCCCAGCAGCGTCGCCGTGACCTTGGCGATCTCGCCGACCGCCGCCTCGATCTTCCAGCTGGCCACTCGGCAGCCGTGGTAGGTGAACGGGCGAGTCGTGCCGCCGACGTCCGTACGTCCCACCTGCACCGTGAGCGAGGTCGGCAGATCCCCCGGGGTGAAACTGTGCTCCCAGACCGTAGGGTTTCCGCCGGCGTCGGGCTGGGCCGAGGAGACGCCGCCGAGCATGTGCTTAAACCACAGCCCGAAGGACTTGTTGGCGAGCTCCATCTCGACGTCGCCGCCGACGGACTTCTGACCCGACGACCAGCGGTCGGAACGCTGCACCCGAGTACCGGATCGCAGCGCCTGGCTCTCGATGCGTTCGATCTCGAGCTGAACGCTCTCGGTGGTGAACTCATAAAACCGCGTGACGGTTACCGGCGTGCCGTAGGTGGACTCCTCGGCGATGCCCAGCTGCGCCGACAGGCCAGACGGGATGGCCATTACGCGTTCTCCTTAGCGGTCGGCCGGCGCATCTCGTGCTCCCAGCACGACTGCTGGCACAACGCCTCGCCGGCGTCCTTGGGAACGTCGATCGCGAGACCGCGCTTGGCGGTGAGGTTGAGGACGGGGACCTCTACCTCGTCGAACGGTCCGGTGTACGTCACGCGCATGCGATCTCCTCTACTCGGGGAATAGCCGTGCTCGGACCTTGACCCGGACCTCGAACCTGGAGCCGCGAGCGGCGCCGCCGGACTCGAAAGGGCCGAGTAAGTGCTGCCAGCCGGCGAAGCTGGCCCACTGAATCTGGGGGATCAGCTGCGGGTTCTCGGCGATGCACTGCTGCAGCTCGGCGAGCAGCGCCGCGGCCCGCAGGTCGGCCGCTTCCTGGCCCTCACCCTGGGTCTTGAGGACCTGGATCATGACGATCACGGTGTAGTCCTCGTCGACCTTCTTGGTGCCGGCACGCATTACCGGGTAGGTGCTGTCCGACTCGGCCCGGTCGAGCCAGATGTCCTCACCGGTGATGTTGGTGGTGGGGAACTCGTAGGCGACCTGGACACCGGCCAGCGCGGGCCGGGCAGTGAGAGCGGTTTGGAGTGCCTGCTTGAAGGCGATCAGGCTGGTGCCGGTGCTCATGGCCAGTACCCCGTCCGTCCCGTGGTGTCGTAGCCGCGGGGCAGGCGCGGGCGGTTGGGATCATGCGGCCGGACCGCCCTAAACGCCGCGCCGGTGCTGGCGGGAATCGGCGCCAGTCCCTCCAGTGGGATCCACGCCACCGTCCCCCGGTAGACCGGCAGGAGCCGTGACCGGTGCCTCCGGTGCAGGGCCGGCACTAACGGGGCGGGTCCGGGCGGCGGGAGCGGGCTCGCGACGAAGTACCGCCCGCGGCGCACCAGTGGCGACCGACGCGAGACAGGTGCGCTCAACGCAGGTGGCGGGCCGGCAGGCGGTGAGGGCACGAAGGCTGCGAACCGGCCCGGCCGGGTGAGCGGGACGGAAGGTCGTCTGCCGCGCCGCGCGGCCTGCGGTGCATCGGTGACCGGCACCAGCGCTCGGAACGAGCCCCGGCGCGGCGGACCGGCGCGAGACCGGCGCGCTTGACCGACGAATGCCGGCGGGCGCTCCGCCGGGACCGCGGGGGTTGACGCGAGCGGCACGCCGAACCGTCGCGCGCGGGCGACGCTCGGGTACCGCCATCGGCGACTCATCAGGCGCCCCCGATCCTCTGTGTCTTCTCCGCCGAGCGGGGCGGTTTACTCCTCGTATTCCACAGACAGCACGTACGAATGTGACGCGGGCAGCGCGTTGTCGCGGTTGACAAACACAATCGGGTTCGCCGCGCCGACGTCCGAGACGAATTCTTCTAGCAACTCCCACGGGAGATCTACGCCCGACTGTGAGTTGAATGACACGCGGTACTGATCCGCGGACCCGAGTGTGGGGGCCGTCGACCACACGGTGTCCATGCCGGTGATGCCCGACGCGGGTGAGCGCGGATCCAACTTCTGCGCCGTCACGGTCGTGGTGGCCGTCCCGCGGGCGGTGCCGCGATTAATTCCCACCGTCAATTGCTGTGACGTCGGGGTAGTGGCGCCAGCCACGACACCAAGTGTCACACGCCGCAATTTACAAGCGACGGCGGCGGCCGGGACGAGTGCCGCAAATGCCGTGTCAACGGCCAGAGCCCCCGCCGACTTCACCTGTGCGGAATAACGCGCCATACCGTTTTTCTCCGATTCTTCAGAAGCCGTATTGCGATACCAGACGACTGGGCCACGCCGCGATCGGTGGGCCGTCTTCGGTGGTGACCGCGGTTGACCCTGCGGTCAGGTTCCGTGCGTTGCCCGACCTGTCGGTCAGGTCGGCTGCGTGGATCAGCGGCCAATACCCGGCCAGGTTGGCCACGATCACCGGGGTCGGGCTGTTCCATTCCGTTTCGTTCTGGGTTTGGGTGAGGACCGAGCTATAGAGCTTCGCGTACGCGATCCGCCCATCCAGTGACTCGGCTCCCTCGCCACTGGCGCGGCCCCCGAAACAGATTTGATCCGGAGCGCTCACCCCGTCCACGGTGCCACTCACGACCTGCGTGGACCCAGTCGCGGTGGCGGTGTAAAGATTGCCGGATGTGCCCGTGCAGGTGACCGCGAGCTTGTACCAGTCTCCGACCGTCATCCCGGCGGCGGCGGTGAGTACGCCACCGGCGGTGGCGTAGATCGGCCCACCGGTGCCGGTTTCCGTGGTGGCGACTGTGGCCACGGTCGCGCCCGCTCCCGACAGTCGACAGAAGGTCGAAAAGTCGTTCCGGTCGACCACGACCATCACCCAACAGTTGAGGGTCCACGCGGTCTCCGGATCGGGCAGCCCGGATCCCGAATAGCTGATCCGGTCGGTGGCGGCGTCGAACCGCAAGGCCATAACCCGGGCTCCCTTTTGCCTACAGCGGTAGCGGGTCCTGAATCTCACCGTCGTACATCTGACGCACAGCGCGGGGTACCGCGAAGGTCGGAAAGATGCTCTGCGGCACGTCGAACTCCCCGACCTGACCGCTGGAATCCTGCTGCGAGCGCCACAGGTTGAGCAGCATCAATGCGGCCGCCTTCTTGGACCGCTCATCACAGCTGGCGGTGTCGGCGAACCGGCCAGCTACGTAGGTGACCGCGAGGTTCTTGCGCCCGAGTGGAAACGAAGCGTCAGCGTCGCCGCTGCGGCGCCACACGATGCTCGACAGCAACGTCGGAACCGGCTCGTAGTCCTCGACGAGGTAGGCATCGGCCGGCTTGCTGGCATTGGTCTCCTCGGCCAGCACGGTGGCCACCGTGCCCTGATACTCGGTGACGCTGGTGACGCTGGTGTTCGGGTGGTGGTGCAAGAAGATCCGGTGGCTGCCGCCGTCGTGGCGCTCGGCAGTGATGGTGCGGCGCACCACTGGGCCGATCAGCTTGTCCAGGCGCAGCGACACCGCGGTGATCCAGCCCGGCAGCTCACTGTCGTGCGCGGTGGTACCGGTCAGGTTCAGCGCCTGCTTGGCCTCGGCCAGGCTGATCACATCCAGGGTGGCCACGGATCACCTCACACGTAGACGAAGGTGGCCTCGGGCGACGTGCCGGTGAAGGTGGCGTGCACACCGCCCGGGCAGAAAGCGTCGTGGAACTCGGGTACCAAGATCGTGGAGGCCGCCGAGGTTTTGAGCGTGAAGACGACCGTGCCACTCGCTCCGCCGGCCCTGACGACCAGCGTCGCCGCGTCGCTGTCCGCAGTGAGCGTCACCGACCGCAGGTAGGTGTCTGTGGTGGTGACATCCCCCGTGGCGGTGACCCGCTTGACCTGGGAGGTGTTCACCGCTGGGCCCTCCGGTCCTCACTGAGCTCGCACAGCAGCGCCGAGCCGTGCGCGTCCCAGCCGGTCACGCGATAGACCACCTGGTCGGCGATGGCGATCGTGTTGCCGGTTACGACGAGGCTGCGCGGATCGGACTGTTGGATCAGGGCAAGGGAGATCCGCGTGGTGCGCGGGGCCCGGGTCACGACCGGGCCCCGCCAGTCGACGACGAGGTCGCCTTCAAGGATCTCGCTCATCTGGTCTTGCCCGACTTCGAGCTGCTCGGCCGCTCGGTCTCGCGGTGGGGGTCGTCGTCGACGCGCTCGCCGGCGTTGCAGCCGAGGTCCATCAGCAGGCCCGGTGAGTCACGCTGGATCCAGGCGGCCACATCATCGTCGAGCTCGACCTGGTGGCCGCTCTCCCAGGGCCCGTACTGGGTGCCGTCGCGAACGGCCTTGTAGCTGCGGGTGATCCGGAAACGTCGCATGAACTAGATCCCTTCCAGGTGTAGAAGCACCCAGACCACGACCAGCAGGTCAAGGGCTGTGCCGTCCCAGTCGGCGCTGGTGGTGATCTCCGCGCCGATGTTGTCGCCGGCGGCGAAGGGGTGCGCGCCGCGCAGTGCCCTCGCGGTGGCTTCCTTGCCGGTCGTCAAGGTTTGGGTGAGCCCGGTGCGCTCGGTGCCGTTGACGGTCGGGCCGGCGGCGAGGGTGCCGGCGGTCGCGGCGGTCCCCTCGGCCAGCACGGACATGCCGACGATCTCGCCTTCCCAGGGCGTGATGTATTCGGTGACGGCCAGCACGTTGGCGCCGGCCTCGATGATGTTCAGTTGCACGTCGGTCTGGCTGGCGGCAACCGCGTCATGGGCGAACACCAGCGGGACGAGCTGCCCCTTGCTGATGATGCGCTCTAGTTGACTGGCGCGGGACACGAGGTACTCCTCTCAATGCGCAGGGGCCGGGAGAGGGATTCCCGGCCCCTGCGCGCTCGATCAAGGGTCACAGCGAGATGTTGTAGAGCACCGAAGCGGCCTCGACGCCGGATGCGGCGCCGGTCGGACTAAAACGGCCGAACCCGAGGCGCATTGAATATACAATACGCGTCTGGTCGGTCGCGGGCAGACGCTCGGTCTCCACCATGATCCGGCGACGCCAGCCCACTTTGAAACCACGCCGGTTGACGGTCACGACCTGGCCCTTGGTGTTGTTAGCACCCGTGGTGGAAACCTTGCCGTCGGCCTCAGTTTTTGGTACGGCGATACACGCAATCAGCGGGTGATTCTTCAGCCGCGAGAGCTCACCATTGAGAATGGTGGCGTTATTGCCGTACTTGTCGACCGTCAGAACCTCGTCGAGCAGTGACAGCTTGTCAGCGGTCTCCGGGTCGGCGACGTGCGCCAGGTCACTGAAATCGGTCGGGTGTCCCCAGTCCACCAGGCGTGCGCTGTCGATCATCTTGCTGCGTTGACCATCGACCAGGGTCAGGGTCACCGCGCCGGCCGCATCGGTGCCGTTGGCTGTGTTGTCCACCAGCGCGGCGTGCCGGATACCGTCGAACGCCAAGTAATGTTTCGTGTCCGCCGGGTCGGCGTCATCGAGGTTGATGTTTCCGGTGGCCGCGTTGGTGGTGTCACCATTCAACACCAGCGAGTCCGAGTAATGCACGACGGACATCGCCGCCTGGCGACGCAGGAACGGCACGAAAGCGATAATGGAGTCTTCCTCCATTTCACCGCTCCACATCTGGTGGATCACGAACTTCTTGGCGTCCACCTGGACTCGCTGTGAGCCGGTCTTGACCGTGGTGTAGTTCGACGAGTTGTTCGCCGTGGATTCGGAGACGAACAGCATCTCCGGGATATCGACCTCGACCGGCAAAAAGGCGGTGGGGTCTGTCATCTCGAATGAGTCGATCAGCGGGAATACCTTGCCGAGCCGGCGTGGTGCGTCCCACAGCTCACCCACGTACTGGGCGCCGACCAACTGCGAGCCGAACCCGGACTCTGCGGTGTCCATGGCCAGCATCGCGCGCTGGTAGGCGCCGGTCAGCTCGTACTTGCCCTGCCGGGCGAGCTTCTTATCGTCGCCGTGGAACTCCGAGACCGGGATCCGCGGGAACATGTCGTCGAGGGCCTTGCGGTCGAGCTCGCGGACCTTGTCGGCAGGCAGGTACCGCGCCTCGGAGATCGCCTCGAACGTCTTGCCCAGCTGCTCGGACGGGCCGTCGTAGAACCCGCCCGACACCTTGCGCTGACCGCGCAGGCTGTGCTGCAGGTCGTGCAGGTACTCCACGTCGGCCAGCGACAGGCCCCACCGGGCGTACTTGGTACCGACCAGCTCCCGATTGTCGGTGCCGCTAGGGCCGAAGCGCAGCTTGCGGACGAGCTCGGTGTCCTCCGACAGCAGCGCGGACAGGTTGGTCTTGACGAGATCGGCCAGCCGAGTGTCGGAGATCTTCTCCGAGATCGACAGGTCAACGGCGTCGAGGCGCTGCCGGATCTCCGTGGCCAGCGCCTCCAAAGTGATGGTGTCAGCCACCGGAGGGTCCTCCTAGTAAGGTGAAGGCTGCGAAGACGGCCGACGCAGCGCGCTTGTCGACGCCGTCGGCTTCGGGTCGGGCAGCGTCGGGAATGCCGAGCCGTGAGAGCTCGGCGCGGACCGCGGCGTTGATCTGCTCGGTGCCCACCGCGGAGTCTGGGCGTTCCTGCTCGTCGAACAGCTCGACCAGTTCGTGGCCGAGCCGGGCCAGCGCCAGGCGCTTCTGCTCCACCACGGCGCTGGGATCGGCCGGCACGGTCACGGCGGACAGCTCGGCGAGGTCGTAGAACGCCTCGTCGCGGATCTGCTCAGGCTTCAGGCGCCACCAGTCCAGTGCGGCGCCGTCGGAGTCGACGAAGTCGAGCCCGACACTGACGGCGCTAAGGAATCCGCGGCGGTACTTGCTGTCCACCAACCGCGCGAGCTCATCCTCGGGATCGAAGGTGACGGCGGCCTTGAGCTTCGGCTCTTCCTTGAACGCGTCCGCCCGGCCGATCGGCGGCGCAAACGCATTGTGCATCCAGAGCACCACCGGGTTGGCCTTGAAGTTGTCGATCCGCCAGCCGTCGTGGCGCAGGCTGAACCCGTGCCTGTTGAGGACCTCGGAGGAGATGGTGAAGGTCAGCGGCCCGTCGTCGTTGGCGCGGTCGAGACGGGCGCGACCGTAGGCCAGCGTGCGCTCTGTCATGCGTGACTCCCGTTCAGGCACCAGGTGGGCTCGGCCAGCAGGTGCGCCAGCGCGTCATCGTCAGTGGCCGGCTGCTGTGTCGACTCGGCACTCGGTGCGGAGGTGGCCGACTTCACCGCGAACTTGTTGGCCGGCGCCCACCACACGTCACCCCAGGCGACCCGCGGCATGCCGTGCTTAATGCGCCACTCGTTGACCGTCATCGCGCCGACCTCGATGGACTGCCGCTCCCGGTCCCATGCCTCGGTCTGCGACTCCTGCAGCGCGGCGACGCCAGAGAAGTCGTACTGGACGTGGTTGGGCAGCGGGGTCCCCGACCGCGCGGGGAACATCGGCAGGAACTGCTCGCGGATCTCCTCTTGGCGCAGGGTGAGGTCCGGGACCAGGCCGTGCTCCCACAGTGCCTTCTGGAATTCGCGCAGGTTCGCCAGCGTCGCGTGCTCCAGGTCATTGAGCAGCGGCGATGGGAGGCCGTAGGCGTTGCAGACCTGCCTCAAAGTCAGCCCCAGGCCGCCGAGGAACTCGGCGTCTTTCGGGCTGATGTTGACCGGGTGGAACTCCGCTTCGTAGCGCAGCACCGCCCACCGGTGGGCCTTATCCGCGCCCGCGAAGCGCTTCTGCAGCCGCTCCTCCAGCTCCTCGGCCTGCGCGGCGCTGAACTGGACGGACATGCCGTCCTTCTGCTTGGGCACGACCATGCCGGCGATCTGCAGACCCTGGCTGTGCAGGTTGCGGTTCGCTTTCATCATCGCCGAGCCGGTGTCTGCGGCCAGGCGCGCCGCGGCGACCGGTGAGAGCGCCGAGAATTCGTCCAGCGGGTTCGGATAGCGCTGCCACACGATCTCATCGGGCCGGAACGCGATCTCCTGACCGTTGACGTTCGACTTGTACAGGAACCCGGCCAGGTAGTTGCGCTCGTCGGGAACCGGGAACACCCGGGATGCCTTCAGCCACCAGATCTGCTCGGGCGCTGAGGCCGATGCCCGCTCCACAGCCCACAACGTCTCGCCCCATAGGCACATACACAGCTCGTCCATGCGGGCCAAACGTGCCCACGTCCAGTGTGGATTGACGTATTTGAGCAGCTCCGCGGGCTGGGACTTCGGCAGTAGCCGCTTATTCTCATCCGAACCGCTATACACCCGCAGCGGAACCGTGCTCGCCAGCCTGGCCCGCAGCATCGCGGCACTGAAAATCTCGTTGCTCGTGACCAGATAGTGGCCGTAGTCCTCGGGCACGAACAGCTCATCGTCGTGCCCGAACCACTTATCGTGCGGCTCGACGACCGCCGAACCGACCGGGAAAGCCAACTTCCGGCGGCGAACTTCGTCGATCCGATCAACCAGTCCCACGGCCGCGCTCCCCAGCGGTCTCCCAGCCCACGATCACCGCGGCCCACAGCCACGACGCGACCAGCTGGCCGACACGGTAGGTGCCGTAGGCGATGTAGCCGGCCACGAAGAACGGCAGCGCCAGCAGCGCCAGCAGCAACCGCACCCCGTTGACGTCGACGGCCTTGGCCTGGATCCGGTCGACGGTCGCGGTGATCGTGGTCATGCCATCAGGCTCCCTTCCAGGCTCGACGCTGATCCGTAGACGGCCAGGCCGTGCAGCGCGAGCGCGCCCGCAACTAGTGGTGAGATGTCCAGATCGCTGGCCTTGCGGCCGAAGGCCCACGCACCGTCGCCGACGTCGCGCTTGTGCGCCGCTCCCGTGGCCGTGGTGAGTGCCATCTGGCCGAGGTGGCGCAGTCCCGTCCGCTCGACGGCGTTGACGGCCTTGAGGAAGGCCGCACACGCGCCCCCGTACTCGCGGCCGGTGACCAGGTGCACCCGCACGCCTGCCTCGCGCAGCGGGCCGAGCAGCACCCGTGCGGGCCCGTCCGGCTCCACCAACCAGGACGGGTGCCACCGCTGGTCGAGCTCGACGATCCGAGGGACCATCCACTCGATACCGTCGCGGTGGTCGAGCTCGCCGTCCCTACCGGTGATCTCCACGTGCGGGATACCGTCGTCGCGCCGACCGGCCACAGCGATCGCCCCGGAACGCTCACCGGGCGACACATCGAAGGCCATCACGCCGGGCGGGCCCGCAATTCCCGAGGTGGGATCCGCGAGTGCCGCCCAGATCTTCCGGTCGATCAGGCTGTCACCACCACCGATCCGGCGGGGCCACAGACCGAGGCACTCCCGGCCGAAGCCCTTATCCGTGAGCAGGCCACGAAGCCGCAGCATTTTCTTGGCGGTCAGCTTGAAGCCCAGCCCAGGGTTAGAGCGCTCCCAGTTCTCGTAGTCGTCGAGATCGATCTTGTGCAGCTCGTCGAGGCAACCCTCGATACCCCAGTCCCGGTAGCCGACCCCTTCGGCGCCGGCGAGCGCACGGTCTCGCACGTCGAACAGCGGATGTCCAGTAAGCCCGTCCAGGGGCGGCGAGCTCGCGTAGACGATCTGCGGGTTAGGCACGGCCAGCGTGGTCGGGCCGAGCGCTTCCTTGTGCTCCTCGGTGAGCGCGAATGCCTCGTCAAGCAGGTTGGTATCACCGGTCATGCCGCGGCCGGTGGCCTTGGACCGGGCGATGAACTTGATACGCGCACCGGTGTCGAGCCGCTCGAAGGACTCCTCGCCGTTGGCCTCGTTGATCCTGATCGGTACGCCGTCGACGTCGACGAGGTTGCGCTTCACCTCGCGGCCAAGCGTGTACATCATCCGCTTCACGATGCGGAATGACTCCATCACCGTGGCATAGCGGTGCGCCGACCACATAATTAGCGGCTCGCCGAACAGCAACAGCCCCGACAGTGCCCGCGGCGCGAACAGTCCGACCGTCTTGCCGTTCTGTCGGCTACAACACTCGCAGTACTCGAAACAGGCCCACTGACCGTCATCGGCAACGCCGAGCATGATGTCGAGGCCGTCGCGCTGGTAGGGGAACAGCGGCATACCGGCCCGGGCTGAGAGCTCGGCAGCTTCAGGGCCGAGGCTGTACGCCGCCGGTGGGGCTACCAGGATGCGTGGTTGCGTTGCGCCGCGCAGCGATTCGCGCACTAAGGTCGCCAAGCCCGCCCGCCTCCTTCGCTGCCGGCCCGGGTTCCGGCGCCGACACGGCCGGCTTGTGCGTCAATTCCAACCCCGTCAGCTCGGAGATCACGGCCCGCAATTGCGCGGCCAGCAGTGCGCAATTCTGCGGCTGCGCCTTCTCTAATTGCGCCGCTAAATGGTTCCGAATGACGCGGAGGGAGCGTAGCCGGTCGCCGGTCGCGATCACTCGGCATAAATCACCCACCATTCCCCCCTGTCTCAGAATGGCGACAATCGCGTTTCTCAACAATGCGCAATGGTGACCAGTGGATATGCAGGGCGCCCGTGCTGGTCAGCGCACCCCCGTTGACCTGCGGTGATCGCGGACGGAGAAAATAGTTGACGCGGGGTCCGCAGGCCCGTCGATCGTCGTGATTTTTTGGGGGCTATCCCCTCACCAATTTCTCGAGGTCGACACGACTCGAATTCTTTTCGGAACTCGCCTAATTCGGTGTCGCCTACGATTTCCATCGATGATGTTGCACCTATTATGTGTGGCCGCATGGTTGCTCGGATCATTGTTGTCTTTGTTGCCATCAATGTGATGGACGGTGAAGCTGTACCGATGCGGCCATAGTAGGTCAATGTCTATCGGACGATTACACAGATAACAGATCGCATCGGGTGTGCGTAGTCGCTTGCAGGTGGCGACCCACGGTGCACCTGCCCTGCCCTTGCTGCGCGCCACGCTGTCGACCCCCCCTGAGCGTAGGGGCGGCCCGTCCCCCCCACCACGACAAGAGCCGGGCCGACGAGAGCAGCAGCCTTACCGCCGGGAGCGATGCCCGGGCGTGGGCATAATCCGTCCCACTGCACAACAGCGTGACAAGATTTCACTCTCTGTGCAAACAGGCTGCTGAGACACGGCGCTATCCCGCTTTCCGTGATCGGGCTTTGATCGCGCGGTCGAGGACGGCCCCGATCCTGAACCTCGGCACCTTGCGCTCTCCGCTCTCGGTCAGCGGTACCCAGTCCACCGGGGTGAGCTCGCCGCGCTGGTGCCACTTGCGGATGGTGTCGGCGTTGACCTGCCGGTCGTACAGCTCACCGATCGAGCCGGCGATGAGCGCCGCGGTGGCCGGGTAGCCGCGCAACCTGAGCAGTGCGGCGTCCCAGCGGTCGGCCATGTCGGTGTAGGTGGTGTCGCATCGGCCGCACCGCACAGCACGGTGATCGGGCCAGCCGTACAGATCGGCCTCGCACGTGTCGCACGCCCCGACGAACACCCGCTGCGGCGGTGCGCTGCACGCCTTGTTAGCGAACGCGATGGCGTCGGTGAGCTCGTCGAAGGCCTGCTCGGCGTCGACCAGTCGGCGCAGGTACCCAGCACGCTCGGCAAGCCAGCCGGCGGCGAATCGGAGGCTGTCGAGCGCGGTGGGTGGGCGCCAGCCGAGCACGGGCGCCACGGGAGGCCGCAGCACCGTCACCTGGTAGTCGGGCTCGACCTCGGCGGGCAGCTGGTCGCCACAGCAGTGGGCGCACATCGATTCCGGTAGATCAGATGATGGACAACGCCCATCATCGTGTCGGTTGGTAACCGACATTCCGACATCGGCGGCGTGGCCGAGGACGCGGCGGGCGAGATGACGGGCGTCGATGGTCCAGCGATTCGCGTCGGCAAGGTCCCGCGCCCACGTGGTGAGCGTGTTGCCCAGCGACCAGATGGCGTCGGGGATGTCCAGCCGCACGGGTAGGGGTTGTTCGTTGCGGCCCTTGCCGGCGCCGCTGCCAAGCTGGTCCTGCTTGCTCAACGTCACGAGCAGGTCGTCGACGAGCTCGGGCACGCCACGCAGCGCCTCGGCGAGGGTGTCGGCACAGGTGATGCAGATCGCGGCACCGTCGGCCACTGGCCGGGCGCAGTTGCCGCACTCGGGAGACCTCAGCATTGCGTCCCCCTCGCCCGCTGCAGCGCGCCCGACAGGTCCAGACCCAGGACGGCGCACACGTGGC
Source organism: Pseudonocardiaceae bacterium (assembly GCA_050699675.1). Lineage (GTDB taxonomy): Bacteria > Actinomycetota > Actinomycetes > Mycobacteriales > Pseudonocardiaceae. The sequence goes on along the minus strand of JBOHFU010000003.1, from coordinate 9,064 downwards.
CGGCGTCCGCGGCGTCAGCGCCGGTGGTGCGTTTGGCCCACCGCAGCACGGCGCACACCGCGGCGTCGTGGTCGGCCTCGGTGAGGTCCAGCGTCGGGGGCGGGATGGCGCCGCGGATGTCGCAGTAGCTCACAGCAGGCCACCCGTTTCCATGAGCTGCCGTGCCGCATCCAGGCGGTCCCACGTCAGCGCTGAACCACCGACATCGGGGTGCAGCGGGGAGCGCTCCAGGGTCGCGGGCGGGTAGGGCCAGTCGACCAATGGCTCGAACACGAGCCGGGCGCGTCGGGCGGTCACCGGACGTGCTCGCCGCGCTCGGCGATCCGTTCGCGCTCCTCCAGGTCCGCGCGCACCATGGCCTGCACACCGGTCACGCCGTAGCGGTGCACCGGGACCGGCTGGTCCACGATCTCGGTCACCGGGCACGTCGATCACGGACCGCGATGCCGCCCAGGGCGACGCTGACGGCCAGGATCCAGCCGCCGGGCCACAGTGCCGCGGCCCACGGCTGATCGCCGGGCAGCGCGGCCACCAGCCACGCGGCCAGTGGTGCCGTGAGGAACAGCCCCATGGCGACGTAGGTCTCGGGAGGTGGAGGGGGCTTGAGTTGATCGATCATCGTGACGCAGCCTGCTCACTGTCGGGGGGCGGGTTGGGTGTCGTGCAGGGTGGGCGGCGGCGTCCAAGCGCGGCGGCGTTGACACGGCACAGACTCCCAGACTGCGCCAGCGTTCCAAGATCTCCCAAGCGGAGTGGGGAGGGTGACGGTGGCGTGCGTGGCGGCGGGGATGCGCGCGGACCGGGCCAGCCATCCGACGGTCGACCGGATCTCGGCGGTGAGCCGGGCTCGTGTCGCCCAGTGGAGTCGCTGGTTGCCGGTCAGCGGCGGGGACTTCCACGGCAGCGTCAGCTGGTAGCGCTGCTGCTCAGTGGTCACGGTGCACCGTCCGCGCAGCATTCCGCGCAGCATTCCGCGCGCCAGCCGCTGCCACCGACGTACCGGATCAACGCGTCGGCGCCGAAGCGCTCCCCGCAGCGCACGCATACTCCGCGGTAATGAGCCGGCGTCCACCCGGCCTTGATCAGCGCTTGACGCCGTCGGGCATGGCGCTGCGCGGCCTCCTCGGCCTTGCCGCACGAGTAGACCGGCAGGTCGCAGCACTCACATCGTTCGGTGCTCATCGATGAGCACCGCCGTCGGCGGCGGGCTGGCCGTACAGGACCTCGCGCAGCGGGTACAGCCAGTCACCGGGCTCGGCCGACTTGGCGACCAAGCCGAACAGGGAAAACACGATGATCAGCACGGCGAGGGCCGCCGCGACGTGGGCGACCGCTGCGCGCCGGGGCTTGCGGCGGGCGGCGCCGATCACTGCCGCGGCGGTGTCGGTGTCCACCAGCACCCGGCTGGAGTCGGCGTGCACCTCGCGGCGCCAGGCCGCCAGGACGCGCGCCAGCTCACCGTCGACGTCGCCCGGCGCGCGGCCAGCGCGGCCAGCGCGGCCGAGCATGTCGAGCAGCAGGTCGTCGGCCTGCACGGCGGGCAGGTCGGCTGGTCGCTGCTCGTGGCTCACCGGATCCGCCGCTCGACGGCGGTGGCCAGGCCAGGGCCGCGCAGTGTCGCGCAGCCACGCACGCATTGGATCAGCGCGTCGGCGAGTTGGCGGTCGGTGGCGCTGCCGGGCAGGACCATGCTGGCGTTGCGTGCGGTGCCGTCGCACTCGGTGAGCCAAATGCTCAGGTGCACCTGCTGCGACTCGTCGTCGGGTTCGTCGGCCTGGTCGAGGTCGGGTGGCTCGATGCTGGTCTCGACGGCGGAGATCACTGGGTCACCGCCGCAATGGCGTGACCGGCACGGGCGAGCCGCTTGTGGTGGGCGGCCTGGTGGACCAGCGGCTCGCCGGTGCGCGGATTGACGCACCATTCACCGACCGGCTTGCCGCAGTACTCGCAATCGAACCGCACCGAGTCGGCGCGCTGCTTGTCGAATAGCAGATCCTTCATGACGCAACCTCGGCCGACTGTTCGGGTGACCACGCGGTGTGATCGCAGCGGACGCCGGGCGACAGTGGGCCGCGGTGCTTGTGCCGTGGGTCGATGCGCCAGCCCTCGGTGTCGCACCAGGTGCAGGCGCGGACGTCGACGGTGCGTTGCCGCGTGGTGTCTTTGTCCCACTGTTGGGCGTGCTCTCGGGCCTTCATGCAGCCCCGGCAGGGACCGGGATCGGTGTCGGTGTCGAGTTCGCGATGCTGTGTGCAGCGCTCCGGGGGTCGGTTTTCGCTGGTCGGTAGCGCTGGGGGGGCTTCGTTGCGCGCGTTTCGCGCGTTGCTCGCCGGACGATCCCCCCCAACCCGACCATTTCTAGGGTGAGGGTGAGGGTTCCGTAGAACGGAACCAGATCCGATCTGGTTTAGATCTGGTTCCGTTCTAGTTCTGTTCTGTTCCGGATCTGTCCCGGCGAGTAGATCTCCAGGGGGTGGCAGCAGGGTCATACCGGCCTGGGCCGGGGTCCGTGAGCGCTTGCGGACGTTGCAGCCCCTGCAGGCCACCACCACGCCGTCGAGCGTGTTGACACCTCCAGCCGGAATCGGGATCACATGGTCGTAGGTGCCGCCCGCGGGGCTGCGGCGATCCGACCAGTTGACCTCTCGCCCGCAGTAACGACACCGGTCCCGGTCGCGGCGCTTGACCGCGGCGAGCAGCGCCGCGTCACCGTGAAGCGCACGGCGGGTCACGGCCGTCGTGCGGTCGACGGCGAGCTGTTCGGCCGTCCGCTGGTAGTGCTGCCAGTCGTGGAAGAGGTAGCCCGGCATGCCGTTGCGCTCACCGGCGGTCCACAGTCCCACCTTCATGAGTGTGGCCGCATGCCGCTTGCCGGACGGCCACGTCGTCACCCAGTACGCAGGCACCCATCCGTCAGTGAGCTCTCGCATGGCGTAGGCACCGGCCAGCGCCCACAGCCCGGCCGCGGCGAGTCCGGCGGCACGGAGCTTCTGATGCTCCGGCGCGGTGTCGGCTACCCGGAAGTCAGGCATGCGACCACTACCCCCGCTCATTGGTCCGGGCAAGGCCGTCGATGCAGTTTGCGTGAGCTGGACCGCCGACTGTCGCAAGGTTTGTCATCGGCGCCCCGGGCTTGAAGCACACGACGCATCGGCCTTCTTTGACTGCCATTGGGCAGCAGCGCCAATGCAGCGCATGGTGGGCGAACTCGCTCTGGCGCTCTGACCAGTCCTTGACCTCGTAGTAGAACGTGTCCGCGCCGAGTTCCCCGCAGTAGGCGCAGACGGCTACGGCCAGGCCGTCGCTGGCGAGGATGAAGCCCAGTGGCATGTCGTCGAGGTTGAATGCTTCGAAGTGGCTGCCGCCGGGACCCTTGTTTCTCTGCTCGCCCGCACTTCGGCCGCCGTGGTCGTAGTAGTCCCGCAGGATCTCCAGGTTGCCGATGAACCACGGGTACATCCGGTCCGAGCCCGGCTCCGACTCGAATCCGTAGACGAACATGTCCCCGAAGCCGAGCTTGATCTTATCCATCTCTGTCTCGACGCCGCTCACGCGGCGCTTTCGGATGGTGAACTGGCGGCTATAGACGCGCCTTTGACTCGATGAGCGGTCGATCTTGTCTCGCTCGGTCACGCGCCGCGCTCGCGCCGACACCCTTATCTCTCGCCCAAACCTGGGTAGCACTGCTGTCCTCAGTACCAGGTCCGTGTTCCGGCGTAGATCTTCCTCGATGGGCGCCACGTCTACGCGTATCGCCTCGCGAGCTATCTCGGCCTGATGGGGCAAGAACCGGTCCGCGAACTCGCGATCCGCGGCATAGTCACCGTCAGTCCACATTGCTGGACACCTCGTTTCCCCATACCTCGAAGCCGTCGCGCTGGCGGCGGGCGAACATCTCGATGCGCGGTCCAGGGCTGGCCGCGGTGACCCGCTCGTAGAAAACGTCGGGCTTGATGCTGTGGCCGACGGCCGGCGCCGCGAACGACAGCCGCTGGCCCAACTTCTCCAGCGGCAGATTCCCCCGGCTGGCGAACAGGACGTGCTCGGTGTCGTACATCCACGAGAACGGGGTGATCCCGACGTTCTTGCGCCAGGTCATCACGCACTGGTAGCGGAAACCCCACGCCTCGAGCAGGCGCAGCCCAGCGGGCAGGAAGCGGTGCGTGACCCACAGGTACAGGTGGGCATCGTCGTCGGCATGAGCTCGCACCGGGACCGTCGCCTCGTCGGCGATCTGCTCCAGCGTCAGGACCGGGTAGTCCAGCGCGACGCCCTGCGCGGGTCGTTCCCGGCGCTCGATTTTGCGCATGGGCCACGGTGGGTCGATGACGATGCACCTGTAGGTTCCCGGGGCGGCGGGTATTGGGTCAGCGACAGGCTCGGGATTGCGTCCGGCGGCGGCCTTCATGCGCAACCCCGCGACACCAAGGTCTTCACCGGCGGCGTTGGCCTGTGCAACGAGCCCGTCGATGTCGACGCCTCTAAGGGCGGCGCGAGTGCGCCTCGCTTCGTGAACCGCCTTGCGTGCCGCAGCTGAGGTGGTGTCGAGCAATTCGGGCAGTGTGACGCGACCATTGTTACCGGCCGGAACAATGGGCCCACCGGCTTTCCGAACGGTGCCCTGGCTCTGACCCTGGTCCACGAAGTCGGCGAGCAGGATCAAGGCTTTGGCTTTGATGCCGGTGGCATAGTTCACGGCGTCGGTGCCCAGTCCGCGCAGCTGCGCGTAGCGGCGAGCGGCTTCGGCAGTGCGAGACAGTTCCCACGCCTGGGCGGCGGTACTAACTTCGGCGAGGGTCCTGGTGGCGTCGTCGAGGCGCGCGAGTTGCGCGGCGGTCGGCGTGGTCACGCCGTCCGCCCGCCCGCGATCTGGCGGGTTAGTTCCTCGATCGCCTCGGCGACCGCGAGGATCGCGCAGGTTTGTGCCTCGGCGAGCTCCAGCGCCCGGAGCATGTCGTTACCCCGGTACGGGGCCCCCAGCAGCCGTCGTGCCGCCTCGTTGTTGCCCGCCGTGGGATCGGCCTCGCTGACGTTCATCAGTCCGAGTCCCCGTCCTCGTCGCCGGCCAGTGCGTCGAGCTCGCGCTCTAGCTCTAGTGGCAGCTCGACCTTGCCGGTGCGGCGCTCATAGGCGCGGCGTAGCAGCCGGCGCATCTCGCCGGCGTCGGCGTGCGCACCGATGGGCTCGATGGCCCGCACCCGGGCGGTGGGTACGACGTCTCCCGACTCGACCTTCGTGGTGATCTTGACGCAGTCGACGAGGGCGACCACGACGTGCACGGCCTGCGGGTCGTCCACGAGGCACCCGGCCAGCGCGCTGAGCCCGTTGCGATCGTCGGCGGGCAGGTTTCCTGCGAGGGACACGCTCACGGCTGCCGTCCTTCGGCGTCGGTGGACTGCTGGTCGTCTGTGCTCTGGTGGCCGAGCAGCCCGAGGAGGGTCTCGGCGAGGTCGCCGTCACGGCCGAGCTCTTCGAGGGTGTCGATGAGCACCCCGGCATCTTGCTTGGTGATCTCTTTCCAGCTGCCGATCTCGCGGTTGAGCACGCCGCTGGTGATCCGTAGCCGGTCGTCGCGCTCCTTGATACCGGCGTCGCCGAAGATCGCGCCGAGACGCTTGGTCTGCGCCGCGGTGGCGAGCTCGGTGGTGGGGTCAGCGCTTTGCTGGCTATCCGCCGGTGCGTCGTCGTAGCCGTCCTCGCCGGGCAGCGGCGGCCCGCTGGGCGGCTCCTGAGTCGGAGCAGGGACGCGCTGCTCGGTAGCCGGGCGCGCTGGTGCCGTCCGTGGCTTGGTGCGTCGCTGAGCGGTGCGCCCGACCTGTGGTGGCCGCTCCTGGCCACTCTCGACCTGAGGCGCTTCGTCGTCCTCGATCTCGTCCACCGAGGGGATACCGGCGATGCAGTCGGCGAACTTCCGGCGGCACAGCCGCGACGTGGCGCGGGCGACGAGCTTGTCTTCGGGATACCCGCCGAGGTCGATCTTCGCTGTGCGCGCTTGCGCCGCGGTGAAGCTGACGGTGAGCCACTCCGACTCCCCGCGCCTGCGGCCCTTGGCCACACAGCGGGTGTCGGACATCTCGACGTAGTCGAGCTCGTGGCCGGCGGCGAGGACCTGGGCGCGCATGATCTCCGCACTCATCCCGGGCTTGCCCTTGACGATGTGGATGTGCCGCAGTGCCATCATCGGCGGCAGGTTCATTTCCCGGCCGGTGAGAATGATCGCGGCGACGGCCGCGGGGCGGCGGCGCACCGCGTCGGGCACCAGCTCGGTGTCGGCGATGTACTCGGCGAGCTTGGCGACGTCGGCCATGACCTGGATCCACCCGTCGAGAGGGTTGGCGGCCGGGTCGTGCCCGACCATCGCGGTTCCGGCGATGGGTTGCATCGGGGCGACGGCCCCGTGCTGGTAGCGCTCAATCTCGCTCATGGTGTGGTGGTTCCTTCCTGGCGCTGGCGGCACTCGGAGCTGGCAGTGCTGCAGTCGCCGGCGTCCTCGGCGTAGGGATCCGTGCACTTGCCGCCGGGTTTGCAGGCGTCGCACAGCTCTGGGGTGTCCTCGACGTGCATGGTTGGCTGGCAGTCGTACTCGGACCGCTCCTTCGTCAGCTGTCCGATCCGCTGGACCAGGGCGCGCTCGTCGTCGGTCAGCTCGATGTCGACCTTCGTCGAGTCGTCGCAGCCGGACAGGGTGATGCGGGTGAGCGTCATACCGGCGCCTCCTCGGGTACGAGCTCCAGCCGGCGACGCTTCATGACGCGGGGTGGGTCCAGCGGCTGGCCGATGTAGGTCTTGCTGGTGTCCTCGGCGAAGTGGCCCACCTCGCGGGCGTAGAGCAGCTCCCGCAGCTGGGTGGGCCCACAGACGATGGGCAACAGGCCGTAGCCGTCCGCGCGCACGTGCAGCCCGAGGACGACGTCGACCTGGAGCATCGGCTGCTCTTCGCCCCTCTGGTCAAAGTAGGTGTCGGCGTAGCGGTAGCCGGCCATCTGCAGCGCGGTCTCACCGAAGATTCCCGACCTGGAGGTCTTGAGGTCGATCAGGCACCGGCCCCGCTCGGGCAGGTCGGCGACCAGGTCCAGCGTCCCGGCGTAGCCGTGCTTGTGGGACATGACCACTGCCTCGATGAGGACAGGGTCGGGGTCCCAGTCGTCGAGGAACTGGCAGTAGCTCTCGACGTGCCCGGCCAGGTCGTCGGGGACCGTGACCTTCTTCCCGGCGACGAGCTGCTCGGCGAGGTTGTGGACCTGGGTGCCGCGGTTGGCGGCGGTGTCCCGGTCCTCGTAGCGGGCGCCTTGCAGCTTCTTGAGCCGCGCGGACGGGCTGAGCTCGGACAGCTCGTCCCAGTGGTCGACGGCGTACTCGGCGGTGCTGTTCGCCGACCAGTTGATGAGCGCCTTCTTGGGCACACCGTCGCCGAGGATGGTGGTCACGCCAGGGACCCGTACGCCGTTGGCGTCCCGGTACACGTGACCCCGACCAGCGGCAACTCGACGGACTGGCGGCGTGTAGCGCGACGTCATCGCGGCACCTCGCTGAACAGCCCGTCCTGCGGCAGAGCGGGCGCCGGCGGCCGTGGCTTCGCCTTGCGGTGCTGGTCGGCGGTCCGGCAGCTCGCGAAATGGGAGACGTAGAGCTTCTGCCCGGGGTACCGGCCGATCTTGGACACGACCCGCGCGATCGGCGGTGTGTGACCGGACAGCGATACGGTGCCGAGCTCGGTCGGCTCGACGTCGAGAGGCATGCGCTTGCCCTCGAAAGTGACGGCCCACAGGATCACGTCGCCGCAGGACTTGCAGCTCGCCTTGCTGAGGCCCCGGTTGGCCGGGACGTGGCGGACAGGTGGCAGGTCGGGGTCGGTCATCACGCGATCTCCCATGCCATCGCGGCACCAAGCCCAAACACGGGCGTCGGAATCGGACAGGTCGAAGCGGTCGCGCAGCCACCGCAGGCAGGCCGTCTCCTCGGGCCGCGTCGTCGGCCATGAGCTGCTCGAACACCGCGTCATCGACGCCGGGCAGCGCCTCGGCCGTCGATGGGCCGGTCATGGCAGCCCCCAGCCGTCGACCAGCCGGTCACGCTCGGCGTCGGTGACCGCGTCGTCGTCCCAGCGGCGCACCTGCTCGGGTGCCACACCGAGCGTCTCGGCGACCTGCTGGTCGGTGAGACCGGTGGCGAGCAGCCGGACCGCGGTGGCCTGCGCGTCGGCGAGGGCGGTGGCCAGGAAACGAGGCACCACGTCGAGAGGCAGAAGCTCGACGCGGCCCTCGACCTCGATAGTGAGCGTCCCGGCGTCGACCTCGACCGTCGTGGTGATCCTCATGGCACGTCCCAGGTGAGCGGGTTGCCGTCCTGGCATGAGCCGGCGTTGATCCCGGCTGCCGCCGGGTCGCCACCGAGCACCTCACGGGCGGTCCGCACCGCGTAGCAGTCAGCGGGGCACGGGCATCCCTCGCCAGCGTGGTCGGTGATGCCGTACTGCACGACAACCAGCGAGTCCCGGTTGCGCGCGGTGGACTGGTCGAGCTCCAGGACCTCCTTGGCCCGCTGCAGCGCGCAGTCGTCGTGCACGCGCCAGCACTCGGCGTCGTGCGTGGCCTCACGCGGCGTGCTCACCGCGGTACCAGCCTCGGACGCCGCCAGGGGGGCCGGCCGGTCACGTCGACCTCGCGGACGCACTCAACCGATGCGGCCTTGACCTTGACCGCGTCCCCGTCCTCGACCCTGACTCCGTGGTAGGAGCACCAGGTGGCCGGATCGGATTGGTCGACGGTGGTGTGGTCGATCAGGACGCCGCCCTCGACTCGGGCGGTCCCGGAGTGCAGGTGCACGGCGACGTGACTGCCTGCCCGGATGTCACCGCCGTAGGCGTGGACGGTTGCGCCATCGCCGACGTCGGCCCGGCCGCCATCGCCGACGTCGGCCCGGCCGCCATCGCCGACGTAGGCCCGGCCGCCATCGCCGACGTCGGCCCAGCCGCCACCGCCGACGTAGGCCCGGCCGCCATCGCCGACGTAGGCCCGGCCGCCATCGCCGACGTCGGCCCAGCCGCCACCGCCGACGTAGGCCC
>JBOHFU010000002.1:0-35953 GCA_050699675.1 Pseudonocardiaceae bacterium | reverse complement strand
TCCTCAACTACCAGGAGACGACGTCCAACGACTTCGTGCTCCGCGGCGGTGACGTCGAGCTGCTGGGCAACGACATCGCGGACTGGACGATCACGTTCGTGCACACTGGGATGGACACTCCGATCGGCGAGCGGCTGCGCCGGGTTAGCGAGCACGTCGAGGGCGAGGAGGCGTTCCTGGCGAACTACGCCGACGTGCTGACCGACCTGCCGCTGGACCGCATGGTCGAGAAGTTCCTGGCCAGCGACGCCACCGCAGCACTGCTCGCCGTTCCGCCTCAGGCCGCGTTCCACTGTGTGGACATCGGCGACAGCGGCCGCGTTTCCGCGATCACGGTCGCCGGCCACCTACCGCTGTGGGAGAACGGCGGCTACTTCGTGCTTCGGCCGGAGGTGTTCGATCACCTGCCGGAGAACGGTGACCTGGTCGTGGACGCCTGCGGCTCCCTGGCCAAGCAGGGGCAGCTGCTGGCCTATCCGTACAACGGATTCTGGCAACCGGCCGACACGATCAAGGAGCGCACCGAGCTGGAGGCCGCCTACCAGGCCGGCACCCGGCCGTGGATGCTCTGGGAGCAACGTCACGATCGTTCACCCCTCCAGGGTCTGGTGGCCCAGGAACTGGAGCGCTAAGTGCGTCATCTGTGCCCGCAACGATGCGACCAACTGTTGCTGCTCGGTGCGCACTGCGACGACATCCCGCTCGGCGCCGGGGGCACGCTGCTCCAGCTGTGCCGCGCCAACCCGGGTGTGCGCGTCGCGGCGGCCGTGCTCTCCGGCGGTGGCAGCCGGCGCGAGGAGGAGGAACGCGCGGCGCTGGAAGCATTCTGCCCGAAGGCCGAGCTCGAGGTGGTCGTGCTCGACGTCCCCGACGGACGGCTGCCGGCACACTGGGAACGGGCCAAGCACACCTTGGAGGAGCTGCGCACCACCTGCGAGCCCGACCTGGTGCTGGCGCCGTCGCCGCACGATGCGCACCAGGACCATCGCACGCTCTCCCAACTGGTGCCCACTGCCTTCCGTGACCATCTGGTACTCGGCTACGAAATCCTCAAGTGGGACGGTGATCTGGCGCAGCCCAACGTGTTCGTACCGCTCGCCGAAGCAGTGATCAACGAGAAGATCGAGCTGCTGGGAAAGCACTACGGCTCGCAGCGCGACCGGACGTGGTTCGACGACGAGGCCTTCCGGGGCCTGGCCCGGGTGCGCGGGGTGCAGTGCCACAGCCGGTACGCCGAGGCCTTCCACGTCCAGAAGATGTCCATCGGAGTCGGAGAGACCGACTCGTCGGTCCGATGAGGAGGAACATCCATGCGTGTCCTGCTGACCGGCCACCAGGGGTATCTCGGTTCGGTGATGGCGCCCGTGCTGGCCGAGGCCGGCCACGACGTCGTTGGCCTGGACTCCGGACTCTACGCCGACTGCGTGCTCGGGCCCGAACCGACCGATCCGACCGGCCAGGCGCTTGACCTGCGTGAGGTCGGGCCGGAGCACGTGGCGGGGTTCGACGCCGTGGTGCACCTCGCCGCGCTGTCCAACGACCCGCTTGGGTCGCTCGCTCCGGAGATCACCTACGCGGTCAACCACCACGCCGCGGTTCGACTGGCCCGGTTGGCGAGGGACGCCGGTGTGCGCCGCTTCCTCTACGCCTCCACCTGCTCGGTGTATGGCGCCTCCGGTGACGACGGCCTGGTCAACGAGGACGCCCCGCTGCGGCCAGTGACGCCCTACGCCGAGTCCAAGGTCCGTGTCGAGGACGACCTCGTCGACCTCGCCGACGGCGAGTTCAGCCCGGTGTTCCTGCGCAACGCGACCGCGTTCGGCTTCTCCCCGCGGCTGCGCGCCGACATCGTGCTCAACAACCTCGTCGGACACGCGGTGCTCTCCGGGGAGATCCGGGTGCTGTCCGACGGCACCCCGTGGCGCCCGCTGGTGCACGCCCGCGACATCGCGGGGGCGTTCCTGGCCGCCTTGGAGGCTCCGCGAGAGTCCGTGCACGCTGCGGCGTTCAACGTCGGCACCGAGCAGAACAACCTGCGGGTGTCCGAGATCGCCGAGGCCGTCGCCGGGGCGGTGCCGGGTGCCCGCGTGGCGATCACCGGACTAACCGGCGCCGACCCCCGCTCCTATCGGGTGGATTTCTCCCGGATGCGGTCCGCGCTGCCAGGCTTCCGCTGCACGTGGTCGGTGCCGGCCGGGGCCGCCGAACTCGCCGAGGCATACACCGCGCATGGCCTGACCCAGGATGCCTTCGAGCGTCGCTTCACCCGGCTGGCCCGGCTGGCTGACCGCACCGCGCAGGGCAGCCTCGACTCCTCGCTGCGCCCCGTCCGGTGGGCGCAGCGATGACACCCCCCGCCACGCGGGGCCGTGACCTGCACGACCTGGTCACCCGGCTCTACCCGTTGTGCCGCAGCATCACCGGTGACGGCGTGCGCCAGACGCTGGACATCATCGGCGAGTCGATCTCGCTGCAGGTCCACGAGGTGCCCACCGGGACCCCGGTCTTCGACTGGACCGTGCCGCGGGAGTGGAACATCGGCGATGCCTACATCAAGGACAGCTCGGGAGAGCGGGTCGTCGACTTCCGGGCGTCCACCCTGCACGTGATGAGCTACAGCGTGCCGGTGGCGGCCACCATGACACTGGACGAGCTGCGCCCGCACCTGTACACGCTGCCCGAGCAGCCCGACCTCATCCCGTACCGCACCTCCTACTACGCCGAGAACTGGGGCTTCTGCCTGAGCCACCACGTGCTGCAGGGGCTGCCCGAGGGCGAGTACGAGGTCCGGATCGACTCCAGCCTCACCGACGGTCACCTGACCTACGGCGAGCACGTCGTGCCGGGCCAGGTCGAGGACGAGGTACTCGTCTCCTGCCATGTCTGTCACCCGTCACTGGCCAACGACAACCTGGCCGGGATCGCGGTCGCGGTTTCCCTGGCGCGACGGCTGGCGGCCGCGCAGCCCTGGTACACCTACCGCTTCCTGTTCATCCCGGGCACGATCGGCTCGATCACCTGGCTGGCACTCAACCAGCACCGGGTCGGGCGGATCGCGCACGGACTGGTCCTGGCCTGCGCCGGCGACCGCGGCGGCCTGACCTACAAGCGCAGCCGGCGAGGCGACGCCGAGATCGACCGGGTGGTGCGCCACGTGTTGCATCGCTCCGGCCGGCCGCACGAAATCGTGGACTTTTCGCCGTACGGCTATGACGAGCGGCAGTTCTGCTCGCCCGGGTTCAACCTGCCCGTCGGATCCCTGACCCGGACGCCGCACGCGCGGTACCCCGAGTACCACACCTCGGCCGACAACCTGGACTTCGTCTCGCCGGAGGCGATGGCCGACACCCTGGAGACCTGCTGGCAGGTGTTCTGCGTCCTCGAGCGGAACCGCCGCTACGTCAACCTCAACCCGCACTGCGAGCCGCAGCTGGGCAAGCGGGGGCTGTACGGGTCGATCGGTGGCCGCAGCGACGCCCAGGAGCGCCAGATGGCGATGCTCTGGGTGCTCAACCTGTCCGACGGCCAGCACACCCTGCTGGACATCGCCGAGCGATCCGGGATGCCGTTCGACCTCGTCGCGGAGATGGCCGGCCTTCTGCGGGACGCCCACCTGGTGAAGGAATAGGACGTGAGCAGGTGAGCCGCAGCGTCACCCCGAATGGGCCGCCCGCCCTACCTCCGGCGCTGCGCAGGCCAATCGTGATCATGGCGGTCCTCGCCGCACTGGTGGGTGCTGTGCTGGCCGCTCACTACTCCGGCGACATCGCCGCTGGCTGGCTGGACAGGTGGGCGCAGACTGCGGTGGATGGTCTGCTGCCACAGCCCGGACCCGGTGCCCTGCTGATCGATCTCGTCGGCGAGCCCCTCGTAACGGCGGTGCTGGCAGGTCTGCTGGCGGCGGCCTGCCTGACGCTGGGACGACGTCACCTCGCCGTGGTGGCCGTCGTCGGCCCGGGCTTGACCGCCGTCGCCACCACGGTGCTCAAGCCGGTGATCGGCCGGACGATCCATGACGGCTACCTCGCCTATCCCAGTGGGCACACCGCCGCGGCGACCGTGCTGGCACTCGTCGTCACGCTGCTGGTGGTCGACCTGCTCCGGGCCGGGAGGCTGCCCGGCGTGCTGCTCATCCTCGCCGGAGCGGGCGCGGCCGGTGCGACGATGGCGTGGTCTCAAGTCGCCCTGGGCGCCCACTACCCGACCGACACCATCGGCGGCTTCTGCACGGCCATGGCCGTCGTACCCGCGACGGCATTACTGGTCGACTGGTTCGCCGGGCTGCGACGCGGCACCACCGACCCCCACCGGCCGCTGACGAACCGCGGGGCTCTCCCATGACCCACGGCAGCTCGCGCGATCTCGGCCCCGCGGCGGTCTCCCGCATCGTTCGCGCCTCGGCACGGCGGCTCAGCTGGGGACTCGCCGACCAGGCGGTCTCCAGCATGACGAACTTCACCGTGGGGATCTTCGTGGCGCGCTCGCTCGGGGCGACGGCGTTCGGGATCTTCAGCCTCGCCTGGGTGACCTACGGCGTGGTCCTCAACGTCTCGCGCGGGCTCGCCACCGACCCCCTGGTAGTGCGGTTCAGCGGCGTACCGACCGCGTCCTGGCGCGCGGCGGTGTCCCGGATGTCGGGCACGGCTCTGCTGGTCGGCCTCGTCGCCGGCGCCGCCAGCCTGCTCCTCGGTGCCGCCCTTGGCGGTCCGTTCGGCGCCGCATTCGTCGCCCTCGGCCTCGTCCTGCCCGCCCTCCTCCTCCAGGACAGTTGGCGGTTCGCATTCTTCGCCGCAGGGCAGGGCCGAAAGGCGTTCACGAACGACATCGTGTGGGCCGCGACTCTGGTCCCCGCGCTGATCGTCGCGGCGGAAGGTGGGAGCGTCTTCCGGTTCGTACTGGCCTGGGGACTATCCGGCGCCGTCGCCGCGGTGTACGGATGCGTCCAGACCCGCCTCCTCCCGCGGCCGACCGGGGCCCGCATGTGGTTCCACCAACAGCGTGACCTGGGACCGCGCTACCTGGTCGAGAACGTCAGCATCAGCGGTGCGTCGCAGCTCCGCATGTACGGCCTTGGCGCGATCGCCGGGCTCGCCGACGTCGGCACCGTCCGCGGCGCCGAGTTGTTGCTCGGCCCGTTCCTCGCCGTGCTGATGGGTCTCAGCCTGGTGGCGGTCCCGGAAGCGGCGCGAGTACTCCGCCGGTCCCGGCGCCGACTCCCCCTCTTCTGTCTCCTTCTCGGAGGGGCGCAGGCCCTCACCGCGCTCGGTTGGGGCCTGGCGTTGCTGTTCCTGCTGCCCGACGGGATCGGCCAGTACGTCCTCGGCCCTGTCTGGGAGCCCGCCTCGGCGCTGATCCTGCCGGCGACGCTCTCGGCCATGAACGCCAGCTTCTCCACCGGGGCGGCTGCCGGTCTCCGCGCGCTCGGCGCGGCGCGGCGTAGCCTGCGTGCGCAACTGCTCGCCGCCGCCGCCTACGTCATCGGTGGGCTCGCCGGCGCGGCCGTGGCCGGAGCGCTCGGTTCAAGCTGGGGCGTCGCCCTCGCCACCCTGATCGGTGCCGCGGTGTGGTGGTGGCAGCTTCGCGCTGGCCTGCGCGAGCTCGACGCCAGCCCAACTGTCAGTTCCGCCGCACCGGCCAACCACGAAGAGATGAGGACCTCATGACCGCCGTTCCCCGGTTGAGCATCGGCCTGCCCGTCTACAACGGCGAGCAATACCTGACCGAGGCACTGGACGCCTTGCTCGGCCAGAGCTACGAGGATTTCGAACTGATCATCTCCGACAATGCCTCCACCGACGGTACCGAGGACATCTGCCGTCGCTACCTGGCCCAGGACCCTCGGATCAGCTACGTCCGCCAACCGCGCAACATCGGCGCCGCCCCAAACCACAACTTCGTGTTCCGGCAAGCCCGCGGCGAACTGTTCAAGTGGGCGTCCCATGACGATTTGTACGCCCGGGATCTGTTGCTGCGCTGTGTCGAGGTGCTCGACGAGCACCCACACGTCGTGCTCAGCCATGCCTGGCAGGCCATCATCGATGGTGCGGGCACAGTCACGCAGTCAGTCGACTACCGGCTGGCCACGGACTCCTTGCGAGCGCCCGACCGTTTCCGGGCCTTGTTGTTCGCCGCCGGCGGCGACGACTTCTACGGCGTCATCCGCGCGGACGTCCTTCGCCGGATCGCGCCACACGACAGCTACCACCACGCGGACCGGACCATCGTCGCCGAGATCGCTCTCCACGGCCCGTTCTACCAGGTCCCCGAGCTGCTGTACTTCCGCCGCGACCACCCCACCCGCGCGGAGCGGGCGAACCCCACCAAGCGCACCCGCTGTGCCAACCTGGACCCGCGCCGGGCGAACCGCCTCCGGCACCCGACCGTCCGCCTCCTCGGCGACTACGTCTGGGGTTTCGTCCAGGTGATCCGACGCGCCCCGCTCTCGCCCGCGGATCGGAGGCGATGCTACCGCTATCTGACTCTATGGCTGGCGAGCCGCTCGCTCCCCTGGTCCTCCCAACGGATCGAGGACAAACCATCGCAGGTCCTCGACCAGTCCACCGTCACCGTCGACATGGTCGTCGCCGGCCAGGAAAAGAGGGCTCCTTGACCTCGCGCGGTTTCACCAGGAGACGGAAGCGGTCCACGAAATCCGTTCCGCGAGTGGGCCTCTTCGGCCTCCTGGGCTCGGGCAATCTCGGTAACGACGGGTCCCTCGAGGCTGTGCTCGCCTTCCTCCGGGCCAAGCACCCTGACGCGGTCCTGGGCTGCCGTTGCGCCGGGCCGGAGCAGGTGACGGCGCGATACGGGATCCCCGCCACCCACCTGCACTGGTACCACACGCACGATCAGAAGGCGTCCGGCATTATGGCGATGGCCTTGAAAGCTGCGGGAAAGGGTCTCGACGCGATCCGGACAGCCTCGTGGGTCAGACAGTTCGACGTCGTCGTCGTGCCCGGTATGGGTGTTCTCGAGGCCACCATCCCCCTGCGACCGTGGGGATTCCCTTACGCGCTCTTCTTGGTCTGTGCCTCCGGCAGGCTCTTCGGCACGAAGGTCGCGCTGGTCAGCGTCGGAGCGGACGTCATCGACCAGCGGTCCATCCGGTGGCTGATCACGCGGGCGGCGAAGCTCGCTGATTACCGGTCCTATCGCGACACCCTCTCGAAGGACGCGATGCGCAGGATGGGTGTCGACACCTCGAGCGACGAGGTCTACCCCGACCTCGCGTTCGCCCTTCCGACACCTCCTGGCGTCTCCGCCGACAAGAGGACCGTCGGCGTCGGCGTCATGGCCTACTACGGCGGCAACGACGACCGTCAGCGGGCCGACGAGATCCATTCCGCCTACGTCGACAAGATGAAGCGCTTCGTCCGGTGGCTGGTCGACGACGATCGTCAGGTACGGCTGTTCACGGGCGATCACTGCGATGAGAGCGTGGTGACGGAGATCATCTCCGATCTGCGGGCGCACCGACCCGATCTCGAGCCGTCGCGGGTCGTCGCCGAACCGGTGTCCTCCTTGGCGGGCCTGATGCAGCAGATGCGGTCCGTCGACACCGTCGTCGCCACGCGTTATCACAACGTGCTGTGCGGACTGAAGTTGTCGAAACCCACGCTGTCGATCGGCTACGCAGCCAAGAACGACGTCCTCATGGCGGAGATGGGTCTGACGGACTTCTGCCAATCCCTCCGTTCTCTCGACGTCGAGCGCCTAATCGAGCAGTTCATCGCACTCGAGAGCCGGCAGGAGCAGCTGAGGGACACGATGGTGGAGAGGAACCTCGCGGCGGCACGACGCCTCGAGCACCAGTACACGGTCCTGTCCTCCACACTCTTCCGCGTGACCGAGCCGGCACCTGATCCCGTCGGGCCCGTGCCCGTTGGTAGGAGAACCCGGTGAAAACCATTCCAGTACCAAGCATTGCCGGCGCTTATCTGTTCGAACCCATCCCTCATGCCGATGAGCGAGGGTTCTTCTGTCGCACCTTCGACCGGGAGGTCGTCCGCTCCGCGGGCATCGACCCAGAGGCGTTCACCCAGGACAGCATCTCCAGGTCGAGCAAGGGCGTCGTGCGGGGCCTTCATCTGCGCTCGGGCGCCGGCGAAGCGAAGCTCGTACGCTGCTCGTACGGCATGATCTTCGACGTCGTCGTCGACCTTCGTCCTGGTTCTGCCACGCATCGCAACCGGGAGTTCTTCGAGCTGTCCGGAGAGACCCAGATCACCCTGTACATACCAGCCGGCTGCGCGCACGGGTTCCAGGCACTGACCGAACCCGCCGACGTGTCCTACCGGATCGACCGGGCGCACGACTCGTCCGAGGATGTCGCGATCGCCTTCGACGACCCCGATCTGGCCATCCCGTGGCCGCTTCCCGTCACCCTGATGTCCGCGCGGGACAGAGCAGCGCCGTCACTTACCGAGGCAACGAGGTTCCTGACATGACGATCACTGATCGGGTCCTGCCGCTGTCAGACGACCTGAACGCGCTACTGCACACGATGGTCCCGGGTGGCGCCCATACCTACGCCAAGTGTGACGACCAGTACCCCGAAGGGCTGGCTCCGGTCATTTCCCATGGCCGCGGCGGCCATGTGTGGGATGTCGACGGCAACGAGTACATCGAGTACGGCTCCGGGCTCCGTTCGGTCAGTCTCGGACACGCGCATCCGCGGGTGCTCGAAGCCGTGCGTCGCCAGCTCGACCGTGGCGCCAACTTCGTCCGGCCGAGCATTGTCGAGGTCGAGGCGGCGCAACGGTTCCTGGAGACCGTTCCCACGGCGGAGATGGTGAAGTTCGCGAAGAACGGCTCGGATGTCACCACAGCCGCCGTGCGGCTGGCCCGGGCGGTCACGAATCGCCCGCTGGTCGCCATCTGCCGCGACCAGCCGTTCTTCTCCACCGACGACTGGTTCATCGCGACCACGGCGATGCCAGCGGGCATCCCCGAGCCGGTCGCCGAGCTCACCGTGGCCTTCCCGTATGGCGATCTCGACGCAACCGACGAGCTGCTGCGACGACACGACGGGCAGGTCGCGTGCTTGATCCTCGAGGCTGGCACACAGCACGAGCCTCCTCCCGGATATCTCGCGGGGTTGCGGGACCTCACGGACAGGCACGGCTGCGTTCTCGTCTTCGATGAGATGATCACCGGCTTCCGCTGGTCCGAGGCAGGCGCTCAGGGCTTGTATGGTGTGGTCCCGGACCTGTCGACGTTCGGCAAGGCGCTGGGCAATGGTTTCGCCGTCTCGGCGCTGGCCGGCCGGCGGGACCTGATGGAGTGGGGCGGCGTGCACCACTGCCGGGACCGTGTCTTTCTCCTCTCCACCACCCATGGGGCGGAGACTCACTCGTTGGCGGCCGCCATGGCGGTGATGGAGACGTATGTTGAGGAGGGGATCACGGCTCGGCTGCACGCCCTTGGGGAGCGTCTCGCCGCCGGCGTGCGCGACGCGGCGGCCGGCATGGGCGTCGGAGACCACGTCATCGTCCGCGGTCGAGCGAGCAACCTCGTCTTCGCCACTCTTGACGAGAACCGGCAGCCGTCGCAGGACTACCGAACGCTCTTCATGCGTCAGCTCATCTCCGGGGGAGTCCTGGCCCCGTCTTTTGTCGTCAGTAGTGCGCTCACCGAAGAAGACATCGAACGCACCGTCGATGTGGTCGCACAGGCCTGCGCGGTGTACCGCAAGGCACTCGACGCAGCGGATCCGACTGCGTGGATGGGTGGGCGACCGGTGAAGCCGGTCTTTCGCCGGTTCGCCTGACTGAAGGAAACCAAGTTGACACTGCTGAGATCGCTCAAGCACGAGGTGCGGAAAGTTGGCTCGCCCCAAACGCGGTAACGCTTGGCTGCTTGAGTGCGAAAACCTTAACGGGAGCCGCGACTCGCGTCCTCCTCGAGGGTTCAGGGAGGTGCACGATGCGTCTGGAATCGACAGACATCTCGGCACGCACGATCGGTGACGAGACAATCGTCCTCAGCCTGAGGGCCTCGAGATACTTCACGATCACCGGCGTGGGCGTAAGGCTGTTCGAGCTGTTGGCCGAGGACACCTCGGTCGACGAGCTGGTCGGGACCATCGTCGACGAGTACGAGGTCGATCCCGGGGTCGCCCGTCACGACGTCGAAGCCTTCCTCGATCGGCTCCGCGACGCGCAGCTTCTCCGCTGACGTGGTGACGCTCGTGCACCTCCGGGAAGCGGATCCGGTCCGCCTGGGTCCGAGCGGGCTACCGATCATCTCGGCATGGGACGTCGCCATCGGGTGTCCGGCTGGCTCGGTGCCGCTCCCCCCGCAACCGACCAGGATCAGACCCGACCCGGCGTGCGCGCTCCGGGATGCGCTGCGCCCGGCATTGCTGTGCACGCCCTGCGTCGTGGCGTTTTCCGGGGGTCGGGACTCCTCGCTCCTGCTGGCGGTGGCGGCGGACCTGGCGGCGCGCGAAGGCATGCGCCCACCGACCGCACTGACATTCCGGTACCCCGGTGATCCTGCGGCGGACGAGTCGTCGTGGCAGGAGCTGGTCGTCGCGCATCTTCGCAATACGGGCCTGCGGTTCCGGTGGGTACGACGCGACATCACCAGCGAGCTGGACAACATCGGGCCGCTGATGGCACCCGTTCTTCGGGCGCACGGCGGTCCGACCTTCCCTGCCGGGCTGGGCAACACGATCTTGCTGGCTCAGCACGCCAGCGGCGGCAGCCTCGTCACCGGCAACGCCGGCGACGAGGTGCTCGGCGGGCACCGCGCCAGCGTGCTGCGCACCGTGCTGCGGCGGCGAGGTCACGGGCTGAGCACAGCCGACTGGCGGCACGCGATGGCGTGTGCGGCGCCGAGGCCGGTTCGCCTGCGGCTGGGTCGTCGCGAGGTCGACGACGCTCCCTGGCTCCGGCCGGTGCTCCGCGGCGCGGCAGTAGCCGAGACAATGCGGCGCGAGGCGGCCCGGCCCCTGTGGTGGGATCGCAGCGTGTGGGCGGCCCTGGCACCGCGGGCGGTCATGATCGGCAACCGGGCGAGGGCCCGGATCGCCCAAGACTGCGACTGTGAGCTGGTAGAACCGCTGGGCTCTCCCGACTTCGTCGCCTCGTACGCCGCTTTCGGCGGCCGCTGGGGCGGTATCACCCGCGCCGCGGGAACCCGGATGCTCGCCGCCGGGCTGCTACCCGATGCCATCATCGACCGTCGCCACAAGACCCACTTCAACGCGTCCCGCTTCGGTCCGGTATCCCGCGAGTTCGCGCAGGCTTGGGATGGTCGCGGGGTCGACGACAGCCTCGTCGACCCCGTGGCGTTGCGTGCCGCCTGGTTGGTCGACGTGCCGCCGGCCTCAACCGCCATGCTGCTGCAGCAAGCCTGGTTGGCGAGCCAGACAGAGGCGCCGTGAGGGTGCGCAGGTGGGCACTCGCGGCCTGGGAGATCCTCCGGGCGCTCGGGCCGATGGTCGTGATCGAGATTAGCTTGCGGTCCAGCGACCTGCCGACGACGTGCCGGCGGCTGGGAGTGGGCTGCGATCTCGACAGCCCGGCGCCGCCAGCGACCGGGCTCGCGGTGCTGCCGCAACGGGCCCGGCCGGCGGTCCTCGGCTCACTGACCGTCGTGTCTCGCTGGCCAGCCGGCGATACCTGCCTCCGGCGTTGCCTCCTGATCGGCCACCGGCTTCGCAGGCTGGAGCCGGTACTGAGGATCGGGGTCAAGCGGAACGCGAACGGTGAGCTTTCGGTGCATTCCTGGCTCGAGTTCGGTGGCAGCACGCTCGACCCTGCGGCGTTCGAGTTCGCTCCACTCACCTCGTCCGGTCGTTGAGGTGGCCATGGAGCACTGGTACCGAGCCCACGGCCTGGTCATCGCCAGCGCGGTCGAACTCGCCCTGCCGCCAAGCCCACCGGTACTGGGCAAGCCCGACCTGCTCCTACGCTGTGGAGCCGACCGGCCGGTACCGAGCCGCGATTCACCCGGATGCCAGCTGGCCAAGCTGAGCAGCCATGACAGCACGGTCCGTTACAGCCTCGCGCGGGACTCGGATCGAACGGTTCTCCGGTATCCCGGCTTGTGCGATTTCGTCGGGGACCCGAACCTGGCCGACATCACTGTTCACCTGCATCCCGGGGTGGACCCGGGTCTCATCGCGGTGCTGGCCGCGGGTGCCCTGATTGCGGTGCACCTCAAGCTGCGAGACGAGCTCGTGATGCATGCCAGCGCCGTGCAGCTCGACGGCCGAGCGCTGGCGTTCGTGGGTGCGTCGGGGATGGGTAAGTCGACGCTCGCGGCGGCGCTGTGCCGGAACGGCTGCGGGCTGGTGGCCGATGACGTGCTGCGCGTCGATCTGACCGACACGATCGTGCGCGTCTATCCGGGCAGTACCGAGTGCAGGTTGCGGATGAGCGCACGCCAGCTCGCTGACGCGGCTCCCTCTGACGCCGTTCGCCCCACCGCCGACGGGCGTCTGGCACTGCGGCCGTCGACGGTAGGGCCGAACTCTTGTGCCGGCGATCCGTTGCCGCTCGCCGCGTGCGTCGTGCCTCTTCCCACTCGACAAGCCGTGGACGTCTCCGTGCACCGGCTGCCGAACGCCCAGGCGCTGCTGCGGATGATCCAGTTTCCGCGGGTCGTCGGCTGGAGCGAGCCGGCGTCGACCGCCCGTGAGTTCCAGGCACTCGCTGACCTGGTCGAGCAGGTGCCGATCTTCGAGGCGTCGGTTCCGTGGGGCCCGCCGTTCCGGCCAGAGGTTCTCTCCGGGCTTCTGGAGGCGGTCATGGGGACGGTTCACCGGTAGGCGGAGGACTGCAGGCCGTACAGCTCGGCATACTGCCCGGCTCGGGCCATCAGCTCGTCATGCGTGCCGCATTCCACGACCCGACCGCCGTCCATGACGTAGATCCGGTCGGCGAGGCGTGTGCTGGAGAACCGGTGCGAGATCAACAACGCGGCGCGGCCGTCCAGCACGGCGCGGACATCGGCGAACAGCTCGTGCTCGGCGCGAGGATCGAGTGCGGCCGTCGGTTCGTCGAGCACCACCAGCGGCGTATCCCGGTACAGCGCCCTGGCGAGCGCCAGCCGCTGCCACTGGCCGCCCGAGATGTCCGTCCCCTCGTCCAGCTCCCGGCCGAGCATCGTGTCGACACCGTCGGGTAGCTCGCGCACCGCCCCGAGCACGCCCGCGCGCCGGGCCGCCTCGACGACCGCGTCCTCGCTCGCCGGCCGGTCACCGTCGCCGATGACGATGTTGTCGCGCACGGTCATCTGGTAGCGCACGAAGTCCTGGAAGATCACGCTCACAGACGCCCGGATGTCGGATGCCGGGACGGTGCCGCCGTCCCAGTGGCGCGTCCCGGTTGCGGGCTCGTAGAGGCCGGCCACGATCTTGGCGAGGGTCGTCTTGCCGGACCCGTTCTCCCCCACGAGCGCGACGACCTCGCCCGCGCGAATCTCGATATCGACCGCATCGACTGCCGGGCGATCCCGCGCGGGGTAGATGAAGCTGACCCCGCGGAGCGCTATCCGATCGGTCAACGGCCGCTTCCGGCCCGGTGGCTGCGCCGGGGGTCCGGAGGACACGAAACGGTCCAGGTCGGCAAGGAAGGGGGCCGACTCGAGCAGGCCACCGACCGAAGTGAACATCGTGTTGAGCTGCCCGCTGAGCAGCCGTACCGCGATCGCCGCCGCACCGGCCTCGGGCAGGTCGATCCGCCCCAGGCGCACCAGCTCGACGATCGCGAGCAGTGCCGCGGTGAGCGCCACGCCGACGCCGACGGTCGTCAGGACGGCGATCAGCTGGCGGCGGCGGACCTGACCACGAACCTCCGAGGTCACCTCGCGGTTCAGGATCTGATGCCGCTCCCGGAGATTGCCGGTCGAGTTGAACGCCCGAAGCTCCGCCGCAGAGGGTCGCTGCGTCAGCAGCTGGCGAAGGTAGTTGCGGCGGCGGTAAGACGCGGTCAGCCGGTGCGCGAAGGCGAACTCGGTGCGGCTAGCCCACCGGGCCAGCAGCACCGCGGGCAAGCCGGCGGCCAGCAGGACGGGTACCAGCAGCGGCTCGATCCCGATCAGCACGGCGGACATGGTGGCCACCCCGAGCATGCCCCCAGTGAGACCGAGCAGTGCTGTGGTGACCATGAACGGGCGGGTCAGAGCGTTGTGCTGCACCCGCTCGAGCGCGGTGGCGAAGCCGGCCGACTCGTAGGTGAGTAGATCGGCGCGTGCCGTCGTGTCGAGCAATCGGTCCCAGACGCGCTGCGCCACCCGCTCGCCGAGGAGCCGGTGCTGCTGCGTCTGCAGCGCGCCGACCGAACCCGACAGCGCAGTCATGAACGCCAGCCCGAGCAGCGCCGACGCGAGGCCGATGGCGGCCCGGTCCGGGTGCAGGAGCGCGTCGAAGGCGAGCTTCCCGGCTGCGACGACGCCCAGCGCGGCCGCCGCGCCAACGATCTGGAAGGCCCCCGCGGTGATCGTGCCCATCCGGTCGGCGCGAAAGACCTCCCGGGCGGCGGCCGCGATCAGACGGGGCATGGCTGCCGAGGCCCGCGCTGTGATCCGAGTCAGACGCACCCACAGATCTTAGCTGTGCCGCCGTCGCCACCACTTGAATACATGCGTTTATCGCAGTAACGAAGTCCGCAGAAAATTCGACTCCCTATTAGGAGGTCTGGGAATTCCTGATTTCTCGCTCAGTCCGTGAGAGGGGGTGAGAGATGAAGAAGGAGTACGTCGCACCCGCGGTGGAGGATCTCGGCTCGCTTCACGAGCTGACCCTGGGTCAGTCGAGTGGTAGCCACCTCGACGCCGATTACACCGCAGGCACGGCGTTTGGTGACCTGACGTTCTCGTAGCAGGCGAAGTGTCGCTGGGGTCGGTCACGGCTGGCCTCAGCGACACGCCTGACTACCCGCGGGGTCCCCGTCCGCGTCGTGCCTCCTGGATGCCGAAATTGAAACGGGCCAGCGCCGACGAGTGCCGCCCAGCCGTGTACTGCAGGTCGGGCAGGAGCAGTGCACGCAGGTATGCCGCCTTGTCGCGGAGCCGTGGAATGACGCGCAGGGTCGCGAGAGCCTGCGCAGCGAAGGTCTTGTCCGGATGGGTGTGGAGAGCCAGTCTGGCGGCCTCCCGCCGACTCGGGACGTAGCGTTCCGCCCATGACGAGAGCTCGTCGGTCGTCACGATCCCCAGTAACCGCCGCGCATCGGCGACGGCCGCGGCCACGACCGCCCCGACGCCCCAGTCCGATGCGAGCCGGATGAGGGCCTCGCCGTCCTGGTCGGCACCACGCAGCATCTCGGCGACATCGCGCAAGGACGCCAGGCGCAGCGGCCA
The DNA here is from genome assembly GCA_050699675.1 of Pseudonocardiaceae bacterium. Taxonomy (GTDB): domain Bacteria; phylum Actinomycetota; class Actinomycetes; order Mycobacteriales; family Pseudonocardiaceae. The sequence goes on along the minus strand of JBOHFU010000002.1, from coordinate 20,641 downwards.
GTCACCCAGCGCGGCGTGATAACAGGCATGCATGAACCTGTTCGCACGCGAAAGAGCACGGAGCGAGCGCCCCGCGACGGTGAACTCCTGCCCGCAGTCCCAGAGCGCGTCGAGATCAACAGCCACACCCCACGGCCCGAGCACGAAGGTCCGATGGAGATCCAACTCATACCTCGCGGGGCTCACCAGCGTCATCCCCTTGTCGAACCGACGGTCGAAGCCGGGCCGTGGCTCCGCCAGCGTGCGGATGAAACCGGCCGCCCCGAGGACCTGAACGGCCCGATCGATGTCCGCCGGGCGGACGAGGATGTCGAGATCGATGAACGATCGAATCGACGGCTGCGAGTAGTCCAGATGTGCCACAGCGGTGCCCTTGAGGACCCTGGTCTCGATGGCGGACGCCGCCAGCAGGTCAACGACGGCGATCAACTCCCGCTCGAGCGAGAGCACGCGGAGCGTGCGTGAGCGGTGGGCGGCTCGGGCCTGCCGTACCTGGGCCTCCGTGGCGGGCAGGGCGCCCCCGTCGATCGCCGCACACAACAAGCCGGTCACCCGGTGAGTGTGTGCAGCCGACAGCACGGAGGCCCACGATTCGTCGCCGAGCGGCTCTTGGGGAAATACCCGGCTCGCCTCGGGAAGCGCGTAACCGGCGACCGCGAGAAGCGGCAGCGGGTAATAGTCCTCACTGCAGAGCGTACGTGCCATCGCCGCCTCCGGTTATAGCGGTTCGCACGAGGCCGGCCTAGCGATGGCGGCCTCGTAGCCGGCGACCAGGCGGTCTAGCCCGGCCGACGGGGTGAAGTCCCGCTGGTATCGGCGCCGGGCGGCCTCGCCCATCTCCCGGTTCCGCTCGGGCGTGGCCACGACGCGACGGAGGCACTCGGCGAGCGAGCCGGCGTCGCCCGGTCGGTGCAGCAGTCCCGTCACACCGTCCTCGATGAGCTCGACGAAGGCGCCGTGCGCGGCGGCGACGGCGGGTACGGCCGCCGCCATCGCCTCCACGACCACGAGGCCGAACGACTCCAGCCAGGCCGACGGCGCCACCACGGCCGCTGCCCGCGCGACGAGCTCAGTGCACTCCCCCCTGGTCTGCAAGCCGAGGTACCGGACGTCCTCCCGGTCCTGCGCCCACAGCGCCAGCTCGCCGTGCAGGGGTCCCGCACCGGCGAGGACCAACGGCAGCCCCAGACCGCCGCAGGCCCTGAGCTGGTCCCACGCGGTCATCAGCAGACGCACGCCCTTCTCGTCGGTGAGCCGCCCGAGGTACAGGAGGTACTCGCCAGGACCGCTGCGCCGGCTGCCCGAATCGACGACGAAGTTGTGCTTGACGGCCAGTCGCTGGGCCGGCATCCCAGACTGGATGAGGATCTGGCGCTGGGCGTTGGAGATGCAGAAGAACCGGGCTACCCCCGACCACCAGCGGCGGCGGTTGGCCACCATATTCACCGCGAGCGGGACGGTGGCGAGGCCGGAACCCCGGTAGCACCCGTGGCGAATCGCGGGAAATGGCGTCGCGCCGACGCAGTCGGAGCAGACGCGGCCGTCGCGGTAGAGGGTGCCGCTGGGGCACACCATGAGGTAGTTGTGCAGGGTCGCCACTGCGGGCACGCCGGCGTCGGCGCACGCGGCCACGACGGACGGGCTCAGCAGAGGGAAGGTGTTGTGAATGTGCACGATGTCCGGCCGCTCCTCTCGCAGCCGGGCCGCGAGTTCGGAGCGCACCGCCGGGTTCCACGGAACGCGGAAGGGGATCGCCGCCTTCCCGAGCAGCGACATGGCAGCGATGTCGTCGCTGCGCCGCTCGAAGGCGCTGACCCGGTGCCCGGCCTCTGCGAGCAAGGCCCTTTCCTGGTCAACGACCCGGTCCTCGCCGCTCGGCTGCTCGGACCGGTACCTGTTGTGGACCACGAGCACCCGCAACCGCTCGGCGCTCACTCCGGGGTCCATCGCGGCGGGGTCCACTGCGGCCGGGAGGCGGCCGATGCGGCGTCGGCGCCCCCGCCAATCAGCAGCGAGGCCGCTACCGCCAGGCTCAGCAGGTACGGGGATGCATCGCCGAGGCCGACCTCCGTGTACGAGGCGACGATGCAGTAGGTGATGAGGAACACGGCGCACGCGCGCGCCGGGCATGCTGGTCGCAGCGCCGCGGTGGCGAGCAGGCAACCGATGATCGCGACCACAATCGCGATGCCCATCCAACCCTGCTCGTGGTAGACCGACAGCCAGCTGTTGTCGATCGGGAGACCGGCGAAGGACTTGTCCGTCAGGCCGACGCCGAAGGCCTGCTCGCCGACGGTTCGCTCCTTCGCCAGCAGGAGATCCCAGACCTTCTGCCGGCCCGTGAGGTTGGCAAGTTCTTCGGCGTCCTGGCCACGCTGCAGCCAGTTCTGGACGACCTGACCAAAGGCCACGGCAACCACGCCGCCGACACCGGCGGCCACGACGAGACTTCGCCGGGCCCGTGCGTTGGTGAACGCCATGCTGAGACCGGCCACGAGAAGTGCGGCGACGAGGCCGATCAACGCGGTGCGGGTGTGGCTGAGCAGCAGGAGACCGACCGCAGGCACCGCGATGACGGCGGCGCTGCGACCGTCGATGCTCCGCGTGAGCCAGAGTATGACGGAGAGCCCTGTGGCGATGGCGCAGTACAGGCCGACCTGCGGCGCCGGGATGGGCCAGATCGCGCCGACCAGCCGACCGTCGGGCCCGGAGAACGCCCCCCCTGGCGAGATGACGAGGCCGACCAGCACGGTGAAGAGCACCGCGCCCAGCGCGCGCACGTGATAGCGGGCGAAGCGCAGATCACCGCGCCACCACGCGGAAAGCAGCCACAGCGTCGCCACGAACAGGGTTAGCCGGAAGCAGCGGAAGAGCGATCCGAGCCCCGACTCCAGCCGCAGGCTCGAAGCGATACTGACGACCACCAGCAGGCTCAGCAGGAGCAGGTACGCGCTTGGCCGCACGCGCACACGCGGGTTGACGAGCAGAGCCAACCCGAAGGCGGCCACCAACGCGCCCATCGTGACGAGCTGGGCGACTGAGCGCGGAAACGGGATGATCAGGTCGACCGCGGTGTAGCCCAGGGTGTTGACGAGCAGCAGAGCCCACACCACGCCGACCAACCGCGGGGTGCGGGTCGCAGCGTCGAGCGCATCGCCGCCCGGCGGGTACGCCCGTGACGTCACGGTACCGCCGGCACCATCCCCTCGCGGCGCCTCACTCACGGTGCCCCGCCTCGCCGACTAGTGGGGGGTGGTCCGGTGGCCCGAGCGCCGGTCGCGCCCGCAGGTGCACCCATAGGTGCCATCCGAGCCAGCGCTGCGCCGGGAGCCAGCTCACCGGGAGGGGCGGGGCGTGCATGTAGCGCGTGTACGCGTCAACCACCTCGAAGTCGGGGAAGTCCTCGGCGACCTCACGCAGGGAGTACACCCGAGCGTAGGGGTTCAGCGGGCCGTCGGTGCTGCGGTGGGTGAAGTTGTCGATCGCGAGGTAGTTGCGCAGGCCTTCGGCTTCCGCGTTGTCCAAGTGCTGCCGAAGCAGCGGCGAGGCGTCGAGGAGGCTGGTGCGCCGCAGCGGGTAGGCCGCGGCGAGGACGGCCCGACGCACGATCCTGATGCTGAGCTGGTAGTTCAGGGATGCCCGCGCGTAGAGCATGGCGACCAGCGTCCCGCCCGGCTTGAGCACGCGATGGATCTCCGCCTGGGCCGACCGGATGTCGGGGATGTGGTGGAGGACGCCGTGGCTGAAGACGATGTCGAAGGCGTCGTCCGGCCAGGGGATGGCCAGTGCACTGCCCTGTCGCAGATCGTCGCGCGGCAGAGATCGGATGGCCAGGCGTGCGCTGACGCGGTCGACGGACTCCTGGGTCAGGTCCAGCCCTGACCAACGAGCCCCTCGCCGGATGAGCTGCTCCGACTCCGCACCCTGCCCGAGTCCAATCTCCAGCACCTTCCGGTCGTGCCAGTCGATCCGGTCCAGGCAGGCCGGGATGTGGGCCTCTTGGCGGTACCGCCAAGCGTCGTAGGCGGTGAAGAAGCACTCGAAGTCGTCGGCGAACGCACCGTGCAGCCCGCCCACGATGTGGTCGCCGCACGGATGCGAGTTCCAGAACTCCTGGACGTCGCTCTCATGCATCTCGCACACTCGATTCGCTGCTCCGGGGTGTCCTCATCGACACGCCGTGTCGGACTCGTTGGCCGCGAAGGTGCTGCCCGTGTCCTGCCGGTATGGCTCGCCCTGCCATTCGGCAAGGCTGAACGAGCGGCCGACGCTGGCCAGCATGAACGTCCACGGCCCTGTGTAGTGGTTGCCCCGCCACTGGATCTGCTGATCACGACTTATCGCCTGCTGGATGACTTCACCCTTGTACGGCGACCAATCCGGATAAGTACCGTAGTTCGACAGGGCCGCCATCCGGGCGGCGAAGCCCGGCGCACACCCGACGACAGCCGGGTTATGAGTGAACGTGTTGTCGTGGACGTCGACCCGCTGGGTCTTCCACCGGCAGTCACCGTAGAGCCGCCCGGCGGAGATAGCGGGTTGGGAGCATTCCGCTGCCGTTGCCACCAGTCGTGTGCAGCTGCCCGTCGAGGTGTTGGCCGCGCTGTTGCAGAAGCGGTCCGCATTCTCCCAGGCCGTGATCCCCGACCAGTTGTCCTCGAAGATGTTGCCGTAGATGTCGATCTTGTCGGTGCGCGCCAGCACCCGCGGCTCGCCGCCGGACTCGCTCAGGTAGACGGCCGCGACCGGGAAGTCGTCGCGGTTGTCGGCGAACCTCTTGCCCTGCACCAGGGCGTTGCGCCGCAGCACGTTGTTGCGCAGGACGAGGTTGTAGCTCGTCTCGTAGAAGACCGCCTCACCGTCGTTGTTTTCGATCAGATTCCCCTCGATCAGGAAATCGTTGTTGTTCGTGTCCGCCCACAGGCCCGCGCCGTGGTTGCCGTGAACCCAGTTGGACCGCACGTCGGCGCCGTTCACGGCCCAGAACTTGATGCCGCCGGTGCAGCCGCACCCCGGCACCTTCGCCTCCCAGTCGTCGGTGTTGTTGCCGACAATCTCGTTGTGTTCGACGACAAGCCCGACGATCGCGTTGGCCGCCTGGTAGGCGTTCATCCCGTACTGACCGTTGTTCCGCAGGCAGTTGTGGCGGACCTGCTGCCGGGCACCGGCCATCAGGGCCGCACCCTTGTTGCCCTCGATTGTGTTGTGTTCGATCACCCAGCCGTCACCGGAGTCGTGGTTGACCACCCCCTCATCCGGAGGTGGGGTGAAGCCGCGGATCGTCAGGTGCCGGATCCTCACGTCCCGGGCCTGGGTTGTGAAGGCATACCGGTTCAGCCCGCGGCCGTCGATGATCGCGCCGGGCGCTCCCAGATACGTGTTGCCGTCCTTCGGCGCGACCTGACCGAACTCGTCCGGGCCCAGTGTGTGCGTGCCTGGGCGGAGCCAGAAGGTCGAACCGGGCGGGTTGGACTTGGTCTTGGCGACGACGTCACCGTCGATCGCCGGATCGATGGTGATCGCGCCCGGCGGCGCGGAATCCGGCCCGGGAACCGTTCGATCGCAGACCGCGGCAACCTGCCGCGGGGGATCCGGTGGTGCCGCCACGCCGCCGGTCGGTGGCGGCTGAGCGTCGGATGCGGACGAGCACGCGGCGAGGACGAGTGCCAGGACCACCAGCATCGGGAGGAGCAGAGCCAGGCGGCACGGCGCCCTCATTGAATTGATCATGAAGGATGACCTCCCGGCCTGGTCAACGAGCCGAAGCGAAGCACCGTGCTCATCGCAGCAGCTCCGCCCCCGGCAAAACCATGACCGATCAGGGTCACGGCAGGCTCCCGACGGCCGTATCCGGCCGAGTACCACCCGAGGGGCGGATCGACGTCACCGCGGTGCGCGGTCCAGACCAGCTCTCCCGGGAGTTCGAGTATCGCGGTCCGGTGCTGCCCGCGGTACGTCCAGCGAAGCAGCGCCCGGGCACCGTCGAAGTCCGCGGCGATCCGCGGACCGAGGTGGTAGGCGAGCCGGCACCGGTGCCGCCGGGAGCTGGTCACCTCGTCCACCACCCTCAGCTCGCGGGTCACGCTGTCGAGCTCGACCGACCGGCGGTGCACGGCGGTGTGGCCCCGGCGGCTGTACCCGTCGTGTTCGGCCCGCCAGCGCGAGACACCGTCGGGCCGGGCCTGGGCGACGAGGACCCGGCTGCGGGCATGTCGGGTCCACATGAACGGGCCGCCCGACCGCGACTGGTCCGCACCGTCGAGCTCGAGGGTGTTGTGCCCCAGGGTCGAGCGGAAGTACGACCGCCACTGCGGCCCGCCGTGGTAGCAGAAAGAGCCGGGATCGGCGAGCACGTCGACCCCGTCGTGACGGACCTCCACCGACAGCGCGTCGGCGTGTGCGTGTGCCGCGATCGAGAGGAACCCGTGCGGTCCGCCGTCGCACCGGCACCAGATCTCGTCAGCCCAGATCTCGTCAGCCCAGATCTCGTCGGCCCAGATCTCGTCGGCCCAGATCTCGTCGGCGGAGTCCCGGGGCGGCACCCGCAGGATCGTGAGCCCCGCGTCGGCGAAGTGGGTCGGGCGGTCCGGCGGGCGGACCGCAGACATCCAGTGCGGCCCGGTGAGCGAGGTCAGCATGGGCGTGCGGACGGCCCCGTTTCCCCCCTGCGGCCACCACGCCAGCCGCCCGAACATGGCATCTCCGGTGGCCAGCAAGGAGGCCCAGCGTTCCGTGCCGTCACCGTCCACGACCAGGCCGCGGCCGTCGTCTGCATCCCCCTGGCGGGGCGGCTGCAGCTCCGCGTCCAGGACGGCGGCGAGCGCGTCGGTCATCCGCATCAGCACCAGCCAGGTCGACTCGGGAACCGGTACACCCGCGGCATCGGCCTCGATTGCGGCCGCCAGACCCAGCTCCAGGACGAGGCCGTGGTACTCCGTGGCAAGCTCACGGTTGAGCCCCGACGGGAACGTGTTCCGCTGCAGCTGCACGTCCAGCGACCGCATCGCGTCGGTTCGCCAGCACTGCGACTCCGGGAACCAGGGGAAGGCGCACGCCGCCGCGAGCTGGCCGGCTGCCTCGGCGATGACGTGGTTGTTCGCCGACGAGCCGCGGCTCGGGAAGGCGCTCAGCCACCGCTGATGGTGCCGGATGTGGTGCAGGGCCTCCGGGTTGTCCTCGAACAGGCCCGGTGCGCCGGGCCAGCCATCGAGAAGCCTGCGGACCCACACCCACGACAGCAGCCGGATACCCAGTTCGATTCCGCTGACCCAGTGCACGCCGCGCATCGGGGGGTTGGCGGCCCACCACGACTTCAGGTGATCACCCACTCGGCAGGCGTACCGGTCGTCCCCGGTGAGGGCGAAGGCCGCCGCGAGGATGGTGAGGTGCTGGTGCCGGGAGGGCTCCCAGAGCTGCTTGATGTCTCCGACGGCCTGCTCGTCTCGGTAGTTGATGTCGAAGGCGTAGACGTCCGCCGGGGCCCGGCGACCGGTCCGGGGGTCGAACGACCAGTCCGGGCTGACCAGGTCGTCACGGGTGACGCCGAAGTAGTCGGCGTACCCGTCCATGAGCCGATCTGCCGTTTTCGTCAGGCGCGTCCTGGCATTGTCAGGGACCGTCGCCACGACGCCGTCCGGAAGCGCCGCGGTGAAGCGACGCTCCGGCAGCCAGTCGGACCCTGCCGAGGCCAGCGTGTCGAGTCGCCCCCGCCACCTGCGGATCCGCGCGGCAGTCACCACACGGCCCACGATCTCCTGCGGCCCCATCCGGGACAGGCGCCACAGGTACCAGACAGGATTCATCACGAGAACGTCCCGTCCACCGCTGCGGCCTCGGCTGGCCTCTCCAGCCGCACCGGCGCCCCGGCCGCCAGGCTGGTGCCGACCGCGAGCGTCGCCAGCGTGGTCGCGACCAGCGAGTCGACCGAGAAAGGCATCGGCCCTCCGGACCGGATCGCGTCGAGGAACGCGTCGAGCTGCGCGCGCTGGCCCTTGTCCCGACCGTGTGCCATCTGTGCGGACACCAGCCGCCGGGTGGCCCACCGCTTGCGGCCATACACCGACGCGCGCTGAAAGTCGTCGAAGCGCAGGACCTTCCCGTCGGCGAGGACGTCGATGGTCTCCTTGGGGAAACCGGTGGCTCCGGAGGTGGCATAGGTGATCGCGACGGTGGAGCCGTCGGGGTAGGAAAGGATGACCTGCAGGTCGGTCTGCCCCGGTGTCGCGCAGGCGTAGACCATCGAGGGCTCACCGTCCAGCAACCAGCTCACCGTGTCGATGAAGTGCCCGCCCTCGCCGACGAAGCGCGAGCCCTCGCTGTCCTGGCGCCCGTACCAGCTCTGCTGGTCCAGCTTTCCGGCGTTGACCAGGTACCGGACCGACGCTGGTCCGACCCGCCGGCCGAAGCGCCCCTTGGCCTCGCGCAGCAGCGGCGCGAAGCGGCGATTGAACCCGACCTGCAGCCGGTCGTTTCCCGACTCCTCGATCGCGGACAGCACCCGTCCCAGTTCCGCCTCGCTGAGGGCGAGGGGCTTTTCGACGAACACCGCCTTCCCGGCGAGCAGGGCACGGCGGGTCAGCTCAGCGTGCGAGCTGTGCCGGGTCACCACGAAGACCGCGTCGACCGACGGGTCCTCAAACATCGTCTCGACATCGGTCCCGGCCTCGCCGAAACCGAACTTGCGCTTGGCGTTAGCCGCGGACAGGGCCGAGGTCGTCACGACCTGCCGGAGCTCGACATCCGCGCGTCCCACCAGGTGCGGCAGCAGCATCGACGACGCATAGTTCCCGGCGCCGACGAAAGCGACCCCCAGCGACTGACCGGGGCGGACCGCCGGCACGTCCACGCTCCTGGGCGCAGCTGCAGGGGCTCGCCCGTGGCGCGCCATGGACACCGACGCCACGGCCGGCACGGGCACAGTGGGCGCGATAGCGGCGTCCGGCCGACCGTTGTAGCGGAACAGGACGGCGACAGCCTTGAGCTCTCCCCGGTTCAACCCCTCGTAGGTCTTGACCGCATCGGCGAAGTCCGCGACGTGCGAGATCAACGGCTCAACGTCGACGCGGCCGCTGGCCAGCAGGTCGAGGAAGCACTCGAGGTTGCGGCGCTCGGTCCAGCGCACGTAGCCGATCGGGTAGTCCCGGCCTTCGAGCTCGTAGGACGGATCGTAACGGCCCGGCCCGTAGGAGCGCGAGAACCGGACATCCAGCTCCTTCTCGTAGTAGGCGTTCCACGGCAGATCGAGGCGGCACTTTCCGATATCCACGACGCGGCCGCGGTCGCGGCTCAGCCGGGCGGCCAGCTCGACGGGCTCGTTGCTGCTGCCGCCGGCAGCCAAGTAGACCTGGTCCACGCCGTGGCCGCCGGTGAGCTCAGCGACCGCGGCGTCGACCACACCCGAGCCGGGCTGGCTGCAGACCAGCGCGCCGAGCCGCTCGGCCAGCGTGCAGCGCGCGTCGTCGGGGTCGACCCCCACGACGCGGGAGCCCGAGGCGACCAGCAGCTGCACCACGAGTTGCCCGATGAGTCCGAGCCCGATCACCAGCGCGACCTCGCCGAGCTGCGGCTCCCCGCGACGGACGCCCTGCATGGCGATCGAGCCGACTGTGCCGAAGGCCGCGTGCTGCGCGGCGACGCCGCCCGGAACCCTGCTGTAGAGGTTCTGGGGAACCCAGTTCAGCTCCCCGTGCAGGGCGTGCTCGTTTCCCGCGCACGCGACGAGATCGCCGACCCTGACGTCATGCACACCCTCGCCGACCTCCTCCACCACCCCGCACAGGGAGTAGCCGAGGGGGGTGTAGGAGTCGAGCCGGTTGACCACCTTGCGGTACGTGGCGACCACCCCGACCGTGGCGGCGCTCTGCACCACCTTCGCGACCTGGTCCGGCCGGGCGCGCGCCTTCGCCAGCATCGACATGCTGGCTTCTTCAACCTTCATCAGCTCGGTACCAGTAGAGATCAATGAGAACCGGGTGCGGACCAGCACGCCCCCGGGCTTGCACATCGGGACCGGGACGTCGAGCAGGGTCAGCTCTCCGGTCTTGTAGTTCTGCACGACCTGCTTCATGAACTCCCTCACCTACGCAGCTCGAACGTCGTCGGCACCGGCCGCCGTCGCGCTGCGGTACCAGTACTCCAAGGTCAAGATGTGCCAGAGGTGCTTGGAGCGGTCCTGCTGACCCGACTTGTCCTCAGCGACGAGGCGCTGCAACGCCTCGCGCTGGAGGAACCCGGACGACACCAGGACCCCGTCGTTGACGAGCTCGTCTACCAGCGGCGCGAGGTCTCGACTCATCCACGCCCGCAGCGGTGCGCTGAACAGCCCCTTCGGCCGGTACACGATCTCCCGCGGCAGGATCGACAGCGCGGCCTGCTTGAGCGCGACCTTGCCCTGCCGCCCGACGATCTTCTGGTGCCCCGGGACGCTGAACGCGGCCTTGACGACCTCCACGTCGACGAACGGCACGCGGACCTCGACCGACGCGGCCATGCTGGCCCGGTCGGTGTAGGCGAGGTTCAGTCCCGGCAGGAACAGCCTGGTGTCCGCAAGGCACATGCGGTTGACGTGGTCACCGAGCGCGTTGTCGCTGTAGGTGTCCGCGTGCTCGGTGAGCACGTCGTCGACGATCCCACCGAGGTGAGGGCTGAGCAGGTCGAGCAGCTCCAGCCGGTCGTACATGGTGTAGCTGCGGCGGAAAGCGGTCTCCTCCGGTAGGTCCGCGAAGGAGAGGAAGCGCTTGGCGAAGCGGACCGAACGGTACCCGCGCCGCGACGACGCCACCGGCAGCCGGTCGATAGCCGACCGCAGTGGTCTCCGCAACGACCCCGGAACGCCCTGGTAGCGCACGGCCAGCAGATTCGCCAGGTGCTTGCGATACCCCGCGAACAGCTCATCGGCGCCCATCCCGGACAGCATCACCTTGACGCCGGCGTCCCGGGCCGCTGAGCAGATCAGGAACGTGTTGATCGCGGCCGGGTCACCGATGGGCTCGTCGAGGTGGTAGGTCAGGTGCGGAAGCAGGTCGAGGATCTGCGGGGCGATCTCGATCTCGTGCAGGTCGACGCCGAAGCGGCGGGCGACCTGCCGGGCGTAGCGCAGGTCGTCCGGCATCGCTTCGAAGCGCGTGTCCTCGGGCCGGAACCCGATGGTGTAGGCGGAGATGCCGAGCTGGTGGCGCGCCGCCAGGGCGGTGAGGTAGCTGGAGTCCAGTCCGCCGGAGAGGAAAGTGGCGACCGGCACGTCGGCCATGAGGTGCCGGTGGGTCGAGTCGGCGATGATGGCATCCAGGTCGGGCGCCCCGGAAAGGCCCGGTGCGGCGTCCGCGGCCTCCTCCGCGACGTCGCGGATCGACCAGAAACGGCCCCGCTCGACCCGCCCGTCCGGGCGGCAGCGCAACCAGGTTCCCGGCGGCAGCTTCTCCGCCTCCCGGAAGGCACAGCGGCTGTCGGGAACCCAGTAGTAGAGCAGGGAGGCCACCAGCGCCGCGTCGTCGACATGCAGGGACGCACCGAGCGCTCCGGCGAGTGCCTTCAGCTCCGAGGCGAAGGCGAGTCCCTGCCCACGGCGGACGACGAACAGCGGCTTGATGCCGAGCTGGTCGCGGGCCAGCACCAGCTCGCCGGTGCGCTCATCGAACATCGCGAATGCGAACATGCCGCGCAGCAGCGACAGGCATTCCGTGCCCCAGCGACGCCACGCCTCGAGCAGGACCTCCGTGTCGGAGGTTCCGCGGAAGCGCACACCGGCGGCCTCGAGCTCGGCGCGCAACTCGGGGGCGTTGTAGAGCTCGCCGTTGTAGGTCAGGGCGAGGCCGTCGGAAACCATCGGCTGCGCCCCGGTCGGCGACAGGTCGATGATCGCGAGCCGCCGGTGCCCGAGGTGGACCTCACCGTCGCCGGCACGGTGGGCGTACCGGCCGGTCCCGTCCGGGCCCCGATGGGCGACGACTGCGGTGAGCCGTTCGGTCAGCGGGCCGCCCTCTGGCCAGAGGTAGGTGCCTGCGATGCCGCACATGGTTAGTCCTCGTCTCTCCTCAATAGACTCAGCTGCCGGTGAGACGGTCGTAGACACCGACGTACGGCGGGATCTGGTTGCGCCAGGCGAGGACATCCTCGATCCGGCGGCGGCCCCTAGTACCCATCTGCTTGCGAGAGACCTCGTCCCCCAACAGTTCCAGGATCGTGTCCGCGTAGCGGTCGACCCGGTTCGGCTCGGCGTAGACGGCGGCCTCCTCGGCCGAGATCCGGGTCTCGACCAGGTCGAACGCGACGACCGGGAGCTCGAAGGCCATGTACTCCATGGTCTTGTTCATCGTGGACACGTCGTTGAGCGGGTTCTTCGGGTCCGGTGACAGGCCGATGTCGGCAGCCGAAAGCAGCCGAGCCACCAGCTCATCGGGTGCCCGCCCGGTGAACTCGACGTAGCCGTCGAGCCCGAGCTCGGTGGCGAGGCTGCGCAGTCCCTTCGCTGCGTCACCGTCCCCGATGAGAGTCAGTGCCACATCGGTCCGGCCGCGGACGTGCACGATATGGTGCATCGCCCGCAACGCGAGGTCGACGCCGTCCTGCGGGCCCATCACGCCGAGGTAGACCAGGAGGTACCGGTACTCTCGGCGCAGCGTCTTGTCCGGCTCCCCGCGCCGCATCCGGTCCGGATCCGGCCCGGTCCGGACGACCGTCACGTCGGCCGGGCGCTTGCCGCCGCGTTCCAGAGCGACCCGGCGGTACGAGTCGTTCGTGGCGATGACGTGGGCGGACAGGCGGTAGGTGAGCCGTTCGGCCAGCAGCAGGGCGCGGTAAGGCAGGGCGGCCGGCGACGCGAAACGCGACCGGTACAGCTCAGGGCAGAGGTCGTGCTGGTCGAAAACCATCCGCACGCCGAACAGGACCTTGAACGGCAGGACCGCGACCCAGAGCACGTCCGGGGGATTGCACACCTGAACGACACTGAACCGCCTGCGCCGCCAGGCTCGGACCAGCTGAACGACGGTCGCCAGGATCGAGTAGGCGTACTCGGCGAGGAACATCGCCTGCCGGGTGATCGGCGGGAATGCCCGGTACTTGAACAGGTGGACGCCGTCCAGCTCCTGGTAGGCCGGGTCACCCGGCGCCTTCGGGCACACGACCGACACCTCATAGCCGGCCGCCCGCAGCGCCTGGCACTCCAGCCAAACCCGCCTGTCGAACGGGACGGGCAGGTTCTGCACGACGATGCAGACGTGCTGGCCGTACCGGCCTCTCCGGAACCTCACCAGCCCACACCCTCGTAGCCGTCGAGCGTCTCCAGTGGAGCGCCGAGCCTTCCGTTGAGGTCGAGCACGACCGGTGGCTTCGCGGCGACGACGGCCTCTATCACGTCGCGGTCCGCCGAGGAGACGACCGCCACATGGGCACCGTCCAGGGCGGCGGCGGCGTCGTCGTGCAGGAGCCGCTGCAGGTGCGGCAGTCGTGCCTGCACGTACCGGAGGTTCGCGCCGGACAAGTGGGCCATATTGACGACCGGGTCGTGGATGCGCACGTCCAGGCCCTTTCCGATCAGGATCTCGGCGAGAGCGACATTCGGGCTCTCCCGCAGGTCATCGGTGTTGTGCTTGAACGACAAGCCGAGCAGGGCCACCCGCCGGTTGTGCCCGCCGCCGGCGGCAGTGTCTTCCACGGAGAGCAGGATCCGTTCGGCGACGTCGCGGACGAGCATCTCGTTGGAGGCGAGCGAGGCCTCCAGAACCGGAAGGTCCACGCAGTTCATCCGGGCGAGGTAGAGCAGGCTCCGAAGGTCCTTGGGCAGGCACGACCCGCCGAAGGCGAAGCCTGGGCGCAGGTACGCGGGCGAGATGTTGAGCTGGCGGTCCTGCACGAAGACGTTCATCACCTGCCGGGAGTCGACCTCCAGCAGGCGGTACAGCCGGGACAGCTCGTTGGCGAACGACACCTTGAGCGCATGGAAGGCGTTGCACGCATACTTGATGCTCTCGGCCGCCCGCACCGGAACAATGTGCACGGAGCAGTCGAGGAATCCGAAGAGCTCACGGACCGCTGAGGTCGACTCGGACGCACCACCGATCACGAGAAATGGCGGGCTGAAGAAGTCTTCAACGCTCGAACCTTCGCGGAGGAACTCGGGGCACATCGAGACCTGGAGATCGGTGCCGACCTTCCGGCCTGAGACCGATTCCAGCAGCGGTATGACGACGTCGTCGACGGTGCCCGGCGGCACCGTCGAACGAATGACAACGGTGTGTGGACGGACTGATCTCGCAAGCGCCGCCCCGATCTCTGAGACGACCCGGCGGACCTGCGCCAGGTCCGTACTACCATTACCGGTCGAGGGGGTGCCGACGCACACGAGGGATAGGTCAGCGGATTCCACACTGACACCAACCGAGTCGGTCGACCGCAGGGAACCTGAATTGACAGCGGCGGTCACCAGCGAATCCAGGCCTGGCTCGACGACCGGAGGCCGGCCATCGTTGAGCGCGAGCACCTTGCCCGCATCGGTGTCGACGCCGACGACCTGATGGCCGCGGGCGGCCAGGCAGGCTGCGGTCACCGACCCGACGTAACCGAGTCCGAACACAATGACGTTCACTTTTTCACCTCATGAGACAGTTCGGGAAAAGGTTTGCCATTGGCATTACCATTGGCGGCATTGTCATTGGCGGATGGGTCCGGCGGCGGACCCGGACTCGGAGCTGCGCCAAGCGGCACGCGCTCTCGCAGGACCATGTGCAGCCCGTCCCACAACGTGCCGTCGGAGCGGTCCCTCGGATCGGGCGCCACGAGCACCGCGCCGATCGTGGAAATCCCTGACTCCGCTAGCTGGCGCGCGACGGTGTGCAGCCACAGCGTGGTCGCCTGGCCCGCGCGGACGACGAGCACCGTCTCGAGACCGAGCCGGTCTTTGTCGACACAGGATCGGCCAGGGCCTACAGAGCTCACCCCGAGGTTGAGCTCCGGTCGTCGGGTCGGGGACGGCTGGCCGACGGACAGCTCGGCGATGTCGATGATCTGCACCGGGCTGTCGTCTCTACCGGCCTTGCGCAGATGGCTGCCGTCCAGATCGTCCACGATGACCACCGGGCGCTCCGGAGCGAGCTGTCCGGCGATGTCGAGTGCAAGTGCCGCCGCGGTGTGCGGACACCCGATCTCAAGCAGGGACACCGAACTCGGCACCTCACGGATCACCCGGGCGAGCGTCGCGGCGGCCCGCTTCGTCTCGCGGGCATGCCGTGAACGACGCCACAACCTACGTGGACCGCGCGGTGGGTCGAGTAGCTGAGCAATGATCGACACGCCGAGGTGTGTGGCAATGTCGCGCCGCAGGACGGGACGGTCCTGGGTCACGGAGACGATCGCGGCCACCGCGAGCCCCGCACCGAGACCAAGAACGAGGCCCACCATCGCCTGGGTGATGCCGGCCCCTATCAGCCCGATCGGGAGCGCGCGGGGCGGGTCCATGAGTCGGGTTCCGGCGGTGACTCCGGGGGCTCCGACTCGGGCGTCCTCAACCTCCTTGTCCAGCTCCAGGATCTGCGACGCGAGGCCTGACCGGACGGTGTGCAACGAATCGAGCTGGGCGGGGACAGTTGTCGTGGAGATCGTGTTGCTGACCGCCGCGAGGGTACGTTCCAGCCGGGCTCGCCGGTCGAGCAGCGGCTTGACCTGCGCCTCAACCGCATCCTGGCTTCGCTTGACGTGGTTGGCGATGAAAACGTCGGCGAGAGCCTGGGCTCGGCGCACCGCGTCGGCGTCATTCGCCCCGGGTACGGTGATCTCCAGGACGTTCGGGGTCACGGCGACACAACGGTAGGTGGCGAGGAAGTGCGCGGGGCGCTCGATGACGTTGAGCTGCTTGAGCGCAGCTCCGGCGACCTCAGTGGTCTGGCAGAGGGCGACATCGGTCGCCATCAAAATACTCCGTTCCGCCTGCTGGTCGTCCGCGCGAGCTATCAGCACGCGCGTCACCGCCGTCGGCTGGGGCGGAAACAGGATGGCCAACAGCACGCCCGCGAACAGTCCGAGCAGCGCCCAGGAAATCCAGATACGCCGTCGCCAGCGAATTCCCACAACGAGGCGTTCGAGATCCAGCAACGGCTCTGCCACCGAGGTGGTGCTCTCCCTGGTCACGCTCGGCCCCTGCCTGTGCGGCCGACCGGCGGTCCGACTTCAGCGCTATGCCGCAATTCAGGGCTAGCGCCCTCGGCCCCGCCCTCGTCGGCCCTCGGCAGCACCACGAGCACCCCCGCGACTGGGTGGCCCGCATCGTGACATGCCTCCGCGACAGCGAGCAGCTCCCATGCAGTCCTGGTCCCGGATGTCACCACCACCAGAACCCCCGACGCCTCGTGAGAGTCTGGAACGGTCGGCCGCGCAGCGGAGACGGACACGACGCTGAGCACCGCGGCGTCTGTCGATCGGGACTGATCCGGGCTCGTGCTGACGTCCCCGTTGGCGGTCGCGATCGCGAGCGCACCCACTGCTCGAGAAGCCAGCACGTCATCATCGACGACGACGACAAGTAGCCTGGCCGAGTCGTCCGGCGCTCCCGGCATCCGGGCCAGCACCCGTCGGTAGCGCAGGTATTCCAGCGACTGATCGCTGCTCGCCGTCGTCCCCGAGATGTCCCACGGGGCGAGGCTGTGCAGCAGCCTCTGGCGCAAGGATCGCCGGCCGCCGGCGTCATGCCCGTTCGCCGAACCGTTCCTAGCCGACGTGACCGCAGCCTCGGCGGGAGCCTCCACGACGCCGAGAACGGGCGCGCCCAGGGCGGCAGCGATATCCGAGCCGCGCCGCAGCCGGCGGTCGGCGTGCCGAACCACCACCAGGACGACGGCGCCGAGCACGGCGGCGAGCGCCGCCCCGCCCGCAACCAGCTGGAGGCGAGTCGGCATCACGGGATCCGACGGCGCCACCGGTGGCTCGATGATGCTGAAGTTCTCCCGGCTGGCCGCGGTCTGCGCCTGAGCCTTCGCGATCCGCCCATCGAGTTCGTTCAGTTCCTTCACGGATTCGGTCCGGTTGCTGATCAGCCGTTGCAGCTCTGCGCGCGCCGCGGCGCCCTGATCGTTGGCTGCGTCCACCGTCCCGACCGACCCCTGCAGCTCACTGATACGCCGGTTCATGTCCTCGACCTGTTTTTGCAGACCGTCCTTGCGCGGTGCCAGCAGCTCGCCGGTGGCGCTGGCGGATTTGGTCAAGATCTCGGTCGAGAACGCAACGTATTGCTGTGTCACCTGTTCCGCGAGCTGATGTGCCCTGTCCGGGCTGTCCGCCGTAGCCTTGATCTGGAGGACGTTCCCGTCGGCCACTGCGGCCGTCACCGAGCCCTGCAGGCCGGGACCGTCGACGCCCCAGTTCAGCGCAGCGGCCGCGCGGTCGAGGACCACCAGGCTCATCGCTATCGCCGCCTCGCTGCGCACTCGATCCTTGTCGAGATCTTCCTGCTGCAACAGCACCCGGCTGCCGGACTCATAGGAGGGCGGCCACAGCAGCGAGGCAGTGGCACCGACGACGGCACCCAACGCCGCGACGGCGAGCAGCAATCGCCACCGTCTCCGCAGTATCTGTCCGATCACGGACAGGCGTACCACATCGTCATTCACGTCGTATCCCGGCAATGCGTGGGCGTCGGCGCACCGACGCAGGTACGGTCGCCCCGTACTCCCGCTCAGTGCATCGAACAACGGTCGGAAGTCGTCGACGGGTCCGCGCACTTCCGGCGACGTCAGGGGTAAGCGCAGCCAAATCCCCTGCGTTGGAGCACGTAGTCATTCTTCCTCCAAACCGTCACTCATGCGACGGCATCGCCAGCCGTCGTTTCCCACCGACTCGTGGGGCGATGCCGCGGGTTTGCTCACCATGCCGCCCCTTGGAGCCGCCGAACTGAACCGAAGCCTGTACAACCTCGTCGTTGCGGTCATCGCTTTCGTTACAAGACAACCGGAGAACCGTGACCGACAGTCACTGGTCATGCTGACCGCCAACGACACGATCACAAGAAAAGCCAGCACAATCTTGTCCGGAATGACGTCTCGGGAACAACACCCACCCGACACGGGGTCGCCTCGGCCAGATCATTGCCGCACTCACCAGCGGCCCTCGGGAACCGGTCGGTGCGCTCATCGGGACATCGGCCCAGGCCAGGTTCGATCTCACAGCCCCGCTATCTGCCCGCGACCGGCCTACCCCACCACCGTTACGGCGTTTGTCCTTCGGTCTGCTTGTCCAGCTCCTCTTGCTTTTGCTTGTCGAGCTCTGCTTGCTTCTGCTTGTCGAGCTCTGCTTGCTTCTGCTTGTCGAGCTCTGCTTGCTTCTGCTTGTCGAGCTCTGCTTGCTTCTGCTTGTCGAGCTCTGCTTGCTTCTGCTTGTCCAGCTCTGCTTGCTTCTGCTTGTCCAGCTCTGCTTGCTTCTGCTTGTCCAGCTCTGCTTGCTTCTGCTTGTCCAGCTCCTCAGCAGCCTTGTCCGCGGCAGCCTTCTCTTTCTGCGCGCTCGAGTCATCCCCCGGCGTGCTCGAGTCACCCCCCCGCTTGGTAGAGTCGCTTACCTGCTTGTTGGGGTCAGCAGGCTTACTGAAATCAGCGGGCTTGTTGAGGAGGTTACGATCCGTATCGCTGATTGGTTGGCCCGACAGCAATAAAGCGAGAGCGCCTGACGTCGTTGCGCCAGCCTCTCCGCAAGAATCGAGTCCGGAGAGAATAAACAGTGCTTCGGCTTGCTCTTCGTATGTGAAGACAGGAAGACCTTTCTTGTATACGGACTCAAAAGCCTCGAGAACATTATCAGTCGAGTCGATTTCCCGGTAGACCTGGGTTGCCCTCTTAAGGGCTTCAGGTGTACCTGCGATCGGTTCAGCAATCGCGTTCAGACCGCATTGCATGACGGATTTCACGCCAGGGACCTGCTGAGCCGGCCTACCCAGCCCGCCGGATGCCGTATCGGCACTTGCACTGCCGCAGGCGGACACAGCCACGAGTGCCAGGAGCGAAAATGCCCCAGATGCTAAGTGGCGACGGCGAAGACGCCTACCACTCGGACGCGCTCCACGCCCAACCCACCCGTCACATCTGCTCACCGTCTGCAACCGATCACTGATACAGCCTCGCGCGGAGGATAATGTCTCGTCAGGGTCGCGGCGACGAGAAGTTTCACTGATGTTCTGTGGCACATGGACGCCCACATCACTTCAACAACCCTCCCTATGACGCGCACATGCGGCGGCTACACTGTGTAGCTCCTACCCGTACCACCATCGGTACAACCGCCTATATCGAATATCGTCCGACACTCGTCTGTGTTACAGAGACGAGATGAAATTGGGCGATTTCGCTCGAACAGGGCAGTGTCGGTAGCTGTTCAGCCGGTTGATGGTCATGACGTGTCGCAACCAGTGCTGAGGTCCCAGCCTGGGATGATCTTGGTATGTTGGGGTTCCGGACCGTTGGAGGCGTTGGTCGAGCGCTCGGGCGTGTCCATGAGCTGGAGTCGATGGTGGTGCAACAGGAGCGGGTGATCGCCGAGCAGGGGATCGGATTGCCGAGCTGGACGCCGCCTGGGTCGGGATCCTCGACGTGCGTCCACCATCGTTGGATGCGCAGTGAGATAAGCAGCCCGCAAAGAAACGTTCGTCAGAGACCCGGTCAGACCGGAAGCCAGGGAAGCAGCCGGGTTCGCCATCGTGTCCACTCAGGGGTCCCGTTGAGCTGGATCGCCACTGAGTTGATCTTGGTCAGCGTACCGGTCGAGATCTCGTCGCGGACCTCATCGGTGACCGTCGTGACAGGCGGCGCCTTCCATGGCCGGTCCGCCAGGTCGGCCATGCCTTCCTCAGCGAACCGCCTCCACCCCGCGCAACGTCCCGAGCCGCCGCACCGCAATCCCGAACACACCGCTCCAACACAGCCCGATCAGACTCCGAGACCTAAGAATGCGCACCCGATTCAGCATCTCCCATTATCCCACCACTACCCAGAAACTAAAGACAGACACGCGTCACAACACTAGTGGCGCAGTTCGAATGGTGGGGGCGAAGCGGTGCGCCGGATTGAGGTTTGCAGGGTCGTGAGCATGTCGTTGATGGTGATGGAGTCTGGGTCGCGGTGTAGGGCCAGGCCTCGGCGGGCGAGTTCGGTGGCCAGCTCGTGTTGGTGGTTGTCGACCTGCTCACCCCGGGCGCTGTCGCGGGTGGCCAGGATCGGGTACCGGCCGGCGTCGAGGGTAGCCAGCGCCGACCCGGTGCCCGCGTGGCTGATCACGACGTCCGCGGCGGCCAGTGCGGCGGCCAGCGCGGCAGCGGGTAGCACCGGGGTGGCCTGGATGGGCAGATCCCCGACCGGAGTGTCCCCGGTCTGCCACAGCACCTCCACCGGGAGCCCGGTCTCCTGCGCCAATGCACCCCCAGATGCCAGCAGCGGTGCCAGGTGCTCGAACAGCCGCCGGAACGGATACTGGGTCGCCGCCCCGACCGTGACCACCACGCGGACCAGCTCATCGGGCACCCGTGTCCCGGCGATGGATTCATAGCCGTCGAACACACTGCCGGCGTAGTCCCACCACCGGTCCGCCCAACTCGGATACTGGGTATAGGTCCGCACCCCCGGCACCCACTGCAGAACCCGCCCGGTCAGCGACGGCGCGCTCACCCGCGTCG
>JBOHFU010000001.1:0-41127 GCA_050699675.1 Pseudonocardiaceae bacterium | reverse complement strand
TGGCACATTATCCTCATGTGCGGGGCACAGTGCTTTATAACCTCCTTTCACGGAATGCAGATCGTCCAGAACCGACAGAATGGAAGAAAGATTCATTGGGCTCTCCCTCAGCAGACGGTTATCACATGCTAGCATAGAGTTACCGCCGCACAGCTCTGACCAGGAGGAATAGTTATCTCATGTTTACAGCAGAATGCAGGACATGCTATCAGCACACACGTCCCTGGGCCATTCAACAGGACGCGGAAAACGAGGTCATGTGGCATGTATTCCAAGAGCATCCGCTAGTCTGGGAATCAATTGTGGGAGACAGAATTCCCGCAGCCCTCGACCCCCAACTCGTGGCCCAAAACTGATAGACTGAGCACGTCAGACAATCGAGGGAGCGCATCCATGCATTACACAGTGAAGTGGCTTGCCAAGGGATTTCAACACCCAGTCTCACAGATTGTTCCAGACGAGACGACCGCTCGGCTATTTGCCATCGAAATTCTGGCTAAGCACACAACGGAGAGAATCAACTTCTTTCCGTCGAATGAGGCGGAAGACGAGGAGGGGAATTAATGCCAGGACACGCATTCATCGAAGACAGAGAATTACGCGCCCGCCATCGCCGTGAGATCTATCCGCACGGATATGAGGCTTGTGGCTGTGGAGCAGGAGAAGGAATTCGCTGTCGCCACAGATCAATCGAGAATAAGCCTCTGAAGAATGCACATCGCGGACGTAGATTCCGTCTCGGATTCGGATTCGACGAGTGGAAAGAACGGGAAATGAAATGAGGATTGTGGTCGAAGTCACCGCACTCGACGACGAGAACGAGTCGGTCAATCCGACAGATCTCGCCAACGATGTTGCATGCTGGATCGAGCATTCATACGTGGATTTGAAGGCAGATCCTGTGACAGCACAGACGTATTCTTTCACCGGCACTCTGGAGATCGACCCGAGTCGCGGAGTCATTTATTTCCACGACGAGAGCACGGGAATGACCCTGCTGAGAATCTGTTCATTGCCGCGACCCATTCCCAGTCCCGCAGAGGGATTGGACATTACGTGGAATGTGGGAGTTAACTGGAGAGACAAATGATTCCTCCCACACTCTCGGAACTGCTCTCTGAGCCCAGATACAAGAAATACCTGAAGCAGATCCCCTCGCCTACTCCGTGCACATCGGGATTTCCGTGGCAGGTGTGGGCTTTCAAGAACAGCGGCAGATGGGGATCTCGTCTGTGTGAATCGTATCCTGATGCCTATCGATTCACGCTCGGGCTTTACAAAGAGGGAGAATGCCGTGATATTTGCATTACGTCCCGCTCACGTATCTTTCCAGAACCCGGCAAATGGGTGGTCGAAGGATTTGGAAAAGATGTGCATCGTGTGTTCATACCTCTTTTTACTTTCTGGGGGCCGCAATTCGAATGGTGCGGTCGTTGCCGCCGTCCAACTCGATTTCGTTACTGTCCCGAGGGGCATCGTGCTCTTCGTAACGTTTCTGTGCTAACCCAAGATGAACCCTATCGCTGCTATTACTGCGGCGCACGTCGAGCACTAGCGGGAGTGTAATGATGAGACTCGCCATTGTGGGAACTCGTGTGCTCAATCATCTATCGGACGAGAGGGCAACGCGCCGATTCATTCGTCGATTACTCAGAAAGCACCAGCCGGATGAGGTGATCTCGGGTGGAGCTCCGGGAGTGGATACTCTCGTCGAGGAAGAAGCAATCAAGTTCGGCTATTCGGAGGGCGATGGTCTAGTAATCTTTCGAGCTACGCTATTCGAGTTTCACGGGAAGGGTGGATATCAGGAAAGAGATCTCATCATCGCCAAAGCCTGTACTCACATGGCGCGAGTGCATTGTCGATTGTCCAAGACATATGGTTCTGGTTGGACAGCAGAGAAAGCAGAGAAGCTCGGCAAGAGAGTCATTCAGTATTGCCCCTGTCCGAAGAGGAAGTGATGAGGATTTCGAGGGAGTAATTACCATTTCATTTGTCCGCTTCCCACACTCGTGATTCGGTGGAAGAGACGTGGCTCTTAAATACCGGTTTCTTACTCGACCGTACGTTCATCAAGTGCGGGCATTGAAGAGGCTCATTCGTCAGGAATACGGCGGCGCTCTTCTTATGGATCCGAGAACTGGCAAGACCAAAACGGCAATTGATTGGTTCTGCATTCTCTTCCTGAAAGGAAAGATCGATCGCGGGCTCATCATTTGCCCCAATCACGTCATCGATGTGTGGGAGCAGCAACTCAAAGAACATTGCCCCTATGAGTACGACGTAATTATGTGGGATAGATGGGCTCGAAAGAAGCAGGCATTACCTGAGCCTAGAAAGAATTGCCTGCTGTTTGTGTTGGTGAATTATGAGGCATTCAGCACGCCGGGCTCACGATTGCCCTCGGGTCGCAGATCTCGAAAGAACGGGCGTATTCGAGTACGTGATGACATTCGACGTTGGGCCAATCGAGGAAAAGCAGTAGCGGCGCTCGACGAGTCACACCACATTCAAAGAGTGTCGGGTCATGCAGCGCGCACCATTGTTACTCTGCACAGAGACTTCCCACATCGGCTATTGATGACGGGTACCCCAATCACTAAAGCCAATAAAGCGCATGGAATCTGGATGCAGTGGAAATTCCTGTGTCCGTGGCAACTCGAGGAATGGGAAGACTACACCGATTTCAAGGAATACTTCGGCAGATGGATCGAAATTCCCGATGTGCCAGTTAAAGTCTGGAAACGCCCGCGCCACATGAAAGAATTCCAGGAGCTCTTGTCGCGTGATTCATTCAGCGTCGCGCGTGATGAGTGCTTCGATCTGCCTCCCAGTGACGTCCAGAGAGTCCCTGTGGGACTTATGCAGAGTGCACGAGTGTATGACGACATGGCAGAGCATATGGTCGCTGAGATTGCCTCTCAGACAGCCGAAGCTAGCTACCCAATCGTTAAGATTCTGAGGCTGTGTCAGATCACCGGCGGATTCGTCACGTCGGACGAGGGAAAGATCATTCGAGTGGGATCGGAGAAACTGCTGACATTAGATCCCATTCTGGACAATTGCATGGACAATCAGGAAAAGGTAATCATCGTCGCTCGATTCAAACCCGAGTTGGATGCACTTTACAAACTGGCTAAGAGCCATCGAGTGCCAGTCTATCAGATTCGAGGGGGAATTCCGCGTCAGCAGGTAGGTGAGGAAATGCGTAAGTCGCGCAGATACAAAGGGCCATTGATCTATGTGGTTCAGCCGCACTCGGCAGCTCACGGAATTGATTTGTCATTCTCTGCTCGAATGATTTGGTACTCCCTTACTCCCAATTTCGTGCATTATTCACAGACCTGTGATCGTATCGCTCTGTCACGAGAATCGACCACATTTACCTATCTGTTGGCACAGGATACTGTGGATGAAGTGCTTTATGATGTATTGCAGACAGATGGCAGAATCGTTCGTGCCGTAAAGAGAGCTCCGGAAAGGTTGCTGAGGGTATGACCATTGTAGTGACAGGCACAAAGAATCCCATTAAATTGCAGGCAGTGGAGAGGGGCTTTCTTGCCTTTCAATGTCAGCATTCGGAAACTCTCCCATACCCTCTGAAATTCATCAGTGAGCAGGTGTCGAATGGTGGAACTCCCGCACAGCCGATGAATGAGGGAGAGGCATTGCGCGGTGCGATCTCTCGATCAGAGAATGCGGCCAAATTGAGGGAAGCTGATTTCGGAGTAGGAGTTGAGGGAGGGATCTTTCTCGTCGGCGAGCACTGGATCTGCAATGGCTGGGTGTCTGTTCACAGTGTCGCTCACGAAAGAAGCTGGATCGGACAATGTCCGGGAGTAATGGTGCCTCGCGGGATCATGGATATGATTCTCCGAGAAGGAAAGGAACTCGGTGATGCGGAAGACGAATACTGGGGAAATACCAATACCAAGCAGGGAATGGGATTAACCGGCATTGTCAGCCAGGGAATGATTACTCGATCTGAGGCATTCTCTATTGCCACCGTCTGCGCGTTAGGAGCCATGCAATGCGTTTTATAAGGGTTGTTGATTCGACATTTACCTCTGAGATCGGGGAAGACGTAATCGAGTTACTCCAGACTGAAGCGTTCGCAGCACATCGCAAACACGGCAAGGGATCTATTCTGAACGGAGAGAAAACTCCGGAATACGTTCTCGCCTGCGGAATGGAAGAGCTGGGAGAAGTTGCACGAGCGATGGTGGAAAATGAGGGGGAAGATCGAATCATCGCGGAATGGATTCAAGTTGCCAATGTGGCATTGTCCGCAGTGGAGGTGAGATTACGTGCTCGTCGTGGAAGGCCCTGACGGATCGGGCAAAACAACACTGGTGAAACAATTGTCGGAAATGTATAAACTGATTCCTGTGAAGCGTGATATGGAATCCGAAGTATCGGCTTATCAATGGATGATTGACGAGCTTCAGACCTGGCAGATCAATTCCCCGATCAAGATTTACGATCGATTTCCGTTGATAGGCGAAAGAATTCACGGTCCTATTCTCAGACAGCAGATGGAACTGGCATTCTACGACCGTGAGGCAATGAAGCTTCTCCTGATGAGAGTGGTGCTCGACGGGCTTATCATTTATTGTCGTCCCACTCTGGGCCATATCCTCGCTAATACTGTGGATGAATCGCCGCAGATCGTAGCCAATCTTCGTCGGATCGTCCATGCCTACGACCGACTGTTCAGAAGAATCCCACACGTCAAATTCAGTTACCACATTCATTCGCTGGGAATTCTCGACGAACCTATCCGAACTCATCTGAGCAGGTGGAAAGCCAATGAAATGGAGAATCGGTAACGAAAGAGGCACTCCTCCCCCATTCCCTCCCGGATGGACACAGGTGGTTGTCGAAGGGCCGGATAAGTCGGGGAAAACGACTCTGGTTAACGAATTCTCTCTTCAGCTTGCATTGCCTGTTCATCATTCATTCCATGAATTCGGGACATTAGGAGACGTTCCTATTCAGAAGATTCTGGAAGATCTTCGACTGTGGCCGGAAAAGCCGATGGGAGTTTATGAAGGACATCCTATTTTCCGGGAGTACATCTATGGCCCGTTGCACAGACAGGGAGTTTCTCCTCATTTCATGGACCCGGGTATTAGTCCCCTAGTAAATCGTCTCCGTACAATGGCATTGATTGTATACTGTCGACCGCCCGACAATATGATCGAGGATGAATCTCTTCCATTCTGGGATCTTCTGTTCAGATTCCCGCTCAGCAATTTTTTGGTAATGGAACATGATTACAGTAATCCGCAATCTCAGTCTCGGGTGGTAGAGAGAGTGGAGCGTCGAATCGAGCAAGTGAGAGAATGGGAGGATCTACGGTGATCCACACCTTTCGATACCCCACAGTTACGGAATTGCATGAAGGAATTCTCGAGGAGTTGGTGTACAGTAAAAGAAGCAAGGTAGACGATGACATTTCTATTTCCGTATCCATGCACAATGTCATTGCTTCTGCCAAGTCGTTTCAATGGGATTTCGATCTGAAGACATTGTGGCTTACCCGTCATCGATGGTCCATGATGGTGAATCAGTATCTGAACGCCGGCGCACTTGATTACTGGTTGGACTCAATCGCTGCGGGAATAGCTCCTAAGAAGAATGCACGTGGCATTGCCACCATGAGAATGAACGAGGTGAAGCCGCGTCAGTCGGGAAGAGGCGTTACACGACGATGGGGGAGCTGTATGCTCGCTCTCTCATATCGACAGATTCCGCGCCCTCAGATCACACTACACAGCCGAACGTCATATCTGGGATACATTGCTGCGCTCGATCTGACACTCGCCTATAAAGCCGCTCAGCTTGTCTCCGAAATCACTGGGATAGCAGTGTCGGATATGCAATTCGTCTGGCAACTCGAAGCGGCTCAGTATCACCCAATGAGATCAATGGCTTGGATACTCGGTGACGAAGACAGAAGAGAAGAATTCTGGGCAATGGATTTGGGGAGAGAGGAATGTCCGGGATTCTTTCACACCAAAAAGTGGTTTGATCAAATCGACGCAATGGATAACAGCGGCAAACTGTACGAAGAAATGACCTATGCTACATTCTGTCGAATCCGAAAGAGGTTGCATACTGAGGTCTATGGCTATCCATATGGAGAGGATTACGAAACGGAATCGAACAAAAGGTTTGCTCCATTGCCGTCTTTGTCCGTGGAAGACCTTACGATAAAATTTGCGAAGAAAGCAAAAGAGCCCGATCCAGATAAGGTGGAATTGAATTATGACGGAGTACCGGATTAGTGGATCTTTTCAGTCCTTGTGGAGAAATCTGGAAAAGGATATTCTGCGGAAGCAGCCAGTCACTCGGGGATCATGGCAATCACTCGACGTTTCAGATTCCCGTCATCATGATGTATTCGAGCTCCTGAATGTCACCGCTGTGTATTCAGTCCCGCATCTGACAGTTCTTCGAAAAGAAGTGCAGCCACAACTTCCATGGGCGGATGAACATTTCGTTGAAAGAGTGTCGGGCATTCCATACAATCCGCCCCCCTCGCATGAGAAGTGGTCTGGGCATAAGGGAAATAATGGAATTCACCTCGACGAATCGGGGAGATTCAGTCACACATATCCCGAACGATTCTGGCCAGTGTACGATCAGGCGGATGATGTGAGGCGAGGAATTCGTTATTCCTACGGAGATATGGATGATGTGCTGGTTCTGCTGAAAAACAATCTCCTCACTCGACAGGCATATCTTCCCATCTGGTTCCCCGAAGATACCGGCGCACTGGATCGACGAGTTCCCTGCACATTGGGCTATCATTTCCAGTACGATCCTGTTCGGGAAATGCTGAATGTGACATACATGATTCGGTCCTGCGATTTCGTGCGCCATTTCCGTAACGACGTTTATCTGGCGTCTCGACTGCTTCTCTGGGTGGGTGACAATCTGGGAGTAAATGCCGGTGATCTCGTGATGCACATCATGAATCTCCATCTTATGCGAGGCGACAGGAAATGACGAATGGAAGACATTCGAGATCCATTCTGCACTCTTTGTCCAATGCATCAAGAGGCGGAGGGCGATGACCGATGTGTAATGGGGATAGGACCGGCCTACTCGAAGATTATGGTCGTTACTAAATTCCCCGCCAAGTATGAGACAATTGCCAAACTTTTATCCGATGTTGGATTGGAAGAGGACTTTTATCTGACGTCGGCAATCAAATGTCGCACGTGGTCAATGGACCCCGACAAATCCGACGTCAAGACGTGCAAGCGATATCTGGATGCAGAGATCGAGCGAGTCAATCCTGAATGGATTCTGTCTTTTGGTAATGAGGCACTGACAGCAACCACCGGCCATTCGGGGATAATGAAGCATCGCGGGAAAGTCTATCCGCGCAAAGACGGCAGAGCCAAAGTAATGGGAACTCTCAGTCCCAGCGCGGTGAAGATTAGTCCGGGATATGAGAAAGGGTTTTACGGGGATCTCCGTCTGTTCGCTTCACTCGTCACGGGAAAAGCCGATGAGAAATGGCGCAAAGTTCCTTATCGTCGAGTGCACAATAAAGCCGATCTGAGGGAATTGGTTCAGGCACTGAAGAATGCTCACGGAGTTGCCTTCGATATCGAGGGAAATGGATTCGACGAATGGCGACCCGACTCCCGAATGATTAGTATCGCCTTTACCTTGTGGGATAAGAATTCAACGGATCCCGAGATCGTATGGGTATTGCCTCTGTATCATCCCGAGTCTCCATTCATCCGGCTATGGCGACAGATTCTTCGAGTCATCGGAAGGTATCTTAGAAAGATCCCTGTCCGCGTAGCGCACAATGCCAAATTCGACTGCCGATGGCTTATCGAGTTCGGTGCTCTCATTAGCGCCACATTCGACACGATGTTGGCAGCTCATTTGGTCGACGAGAATCGATCGAAAGCTCTGGAGAGTCTGGGAAGAGAAGAGCTGGGAATTCCCACTTGGAAGATTCCCAATCATGACTTGATTAATCAGCCCTTACCCACTGTTCTGAAGTATAACGGTCAGGATACGCTGGTCACTGCTCGACTGTATTTCGCTCTGCGCAAAGAGATCGAAGCTCAGCCCAATCTCAATCGGATCTTTCAAAAGATAATGATGCCAGCCTCTCGTGTGATAACTGAAGTCGAGAGAAGTGGAATCTGGATAGACCGACCCAAGTTGCACGAGAATTGGAAGATTGCCGAAGAGAAGCTGGAGAACATTGAAGCGCAGTTAATGGAATGGGTTCCTGACGAAACTCCCTATCTGGTCAATTTCAATCCCAGTAAGTTCCTGCTGTGGTGGCTCTTCGAATATCTGGGATTGCCTGTTCTGGAGATAAGCCCCAAAACGGGATTGCCGTCTTTGGCCGAGAAAGTCAAATTCAAACTCCGGCCCTATCATCCCGTTATCGATCTGCTGCTCGAAAGGGGAATGTGGTATAAGTACGTTTCCTCATTCTTCTCGGCTTACGACGAGTTGATGGACGATCTCGACAGAATACATACCACTTACAAGCTCACCGGCACAGTAACGGGAAGACTTTCCTCGGGTAAGGCCGACGAGGAGAAAGTGCAAGCTAAGCCGCAGCGAGGAGTTAATCTCCAGCAGGTTCCACGTAATCTGTTCGTGCGCAGATTGTTTGGCGCTGCTCCCGGCTATGTCTTTGTTTCGGCAGATTACAGTCAAGTGGAATTCCGCATTGCCGCAATGATGGCTAATGCCGAATCTGTATTCCAGATCTATGCACGTGGAGAAGACGTGCACATGATTATGGCAATGCAGCTTACAGGAAAGCCGAAAGAGCAGATCACTAAGGAAGAACGCAAGAGAGCCAAATGGGTTAACTTCGGGTTCATCTATGGAATGAGCTGGAGGACATTCATTGACACAGTGTGGCGAGGCTATCAGATTAAGATCACGGAAGAAGAAGCCAAGAAAGCTCGGCGTACATTCTTCCAGACATTCCCCGAATTCGCCAGATGGCACGAAGAGCAAAAGAAGTTTGCCCGAGAGAATGGCTATGTGTCCAGCCTGATTGGTCGGATTCGTCATTTGCCCAACATTCGATCGAACAGTGCAAGTGTGCGTAATGAAGCCGAGCGGCAGGCGATTAACAGTCCTGTGCAGTCGTTAGCATCCGATTTGACTCTGCTGAGTGTCATACGTATCGACGAGCAAGCGAAACGCTGTGGGCTCGATATGAGAGTCCTTGGGACAGTGCACGATGAAGCTCTTTATGAGATAGCGGAAGCAGATCTGCCCGAGGCATTGCCGCTGATTCACTCGACCATGCAGGAATTGCCGATTGATAAGATCTTCGGTATCAACATAACAGTTCCCCTGATTGCCAATATCAAGTGCTCGAAGCACTGGGACACCGATGAAAATGGGGAAGAGCTGAAAGAATTGTCAGAGGAGAGAATCTATGACTATGCTGCCTGATGTTACTACCCACTCCATGCTCTCTCGATTCGGTCGTTGTCCTCGTGCGGCAATGTATGCCTATTATGATAAGCTGAGACCGCGCTCCATTCGACGTCCATTAAGAATGGGAGTGTGGTTTCACTATCTTCTGGAGGCTCATTACTCGGGAAATGACTGGAGAGCAGTGCACGAGAAATTGACTCTCCAGCACGAGGACTCCTTTTTCGACGAAGAAGTGGGAGATATTCCGAATTCCTGCGAACGATTGATGAGATCCTATCTGTGGCATTATCAATTGGAAAAGAAATACGGCTGGAAGATTCTGGACGTAGAGGTAAAACTAGTCGCAGTCTGGCCAGACGGATCCGAATACTGGTGTCGATTCGATCTATTGGTGGAAGATGCTAACGGGGATATCTGGATTGTCGACCACAAACTCAGAACCAGAATGCCTGGTGTTTATATGTATCTTCTGGAAAGCCAGAACCTGGCGTATATCTGGGCAGCATGGAAAAACAAGATAAAGGTTAAGGGATTCATTTGGAATGTTGTCAGAATGAAGCCCCCCGTAATTCCGAGAGTTCTGAAGAACAACACCCTCAGCAAACGGAAGATTATGACGGACTATCCCACTCTGGCAAAAGTAATTCGCGACAATGAGATGGATCCTCGAGATTACGCCGATGACTTGCGACGATTGAAAGCCGTTTACTGGCGTCCAGACAAAACTCAGGAATCACCGTTTTTCTTTCGTCACGCACTTGATGCTGATCCGGAAATAATTCGTCGTAAAATCAAGGAAATGTATAAGACTCGGAAAAGAATGGCTCGATACAATTTCGAGGATCGGGATGCAGTCGAGCGAGTGGTGGATAGAACGTGTGAAACTCATTGTGATTACACCCTGCTATGTTCCACAGAATTGATCGGGGGGAATGCCGATAACGTCCGACGACTGAATTACCGAGAGGTGGACCCTTTGGATCACTATAAACTACACTCGTGAGAGAAGAATCGAGGGAGCCACCGTGACTGTTACCCACAAGAAAATCCGACGAGCCACTGATTCCGATCGACCCCCCAGATTAATGATTTACGCACGCCACAAAAAGGGGAAAAGCAAACTGTGCTCGACTGCTAATCTTCTGGGAAAGGGGCTCTTTCTGGATCCTGAGCACGGAACCGACTGGATGACCAAACTAGACCCTGATGTGTGGGATATCGAGAAATGGGAGGATCTCGACGAGGCATATCGATTCCTGAAAGGAAGCAATCACGATTACGATTGGGTATATGTTGACGGACTTACTCGAATCAACACCATGTCCATTCGTTACGTTTTACGACAGAGCATGGAGAAAGATCTGAAGGCTCGACCACGATTGGTAATCAAGAAAACCTATTATCAGTCGGGCGAACAGATGAAATCCCTCATCCACAATTTCCATTCTCTGGATATGGGAGTTATCTTCACCGCTCAGGAAAGAGTCATCACAGTGGATGATGACGACGAATCAGATGATGAGTCGGACGTCGAAGTCATTCCGCAGAAAGTGGCCGATCTGCCGGCAGGGGTGAGAAGTGCAGTCAACTCGCTAGCGGACGTTATCGGTCGTCTTTATATTACAGTAAATGACGAAGGAGATACCGAGAGAAGATTGTGGGTAGCACCCGATATCCGATTCGACACTGGGTATCGATCGAGTTTTGTACTTCCAGAATATCTGTCCAACCCGACTATCCCGAAATTGATTCGGGCTGTCGAAGAGGGAAAGGTCTCACGCTGAAATGGCAACTACCACTCGTCGTCGGAGAGCTGCCCCAGGGTCAACGAAACGGGCTCTTGATTTCTCCGATGTGAAAGAAGGCGGCGGCATTACCCCGAAGCGAGTTCCCGAGGGGGATTATCTCGCAAAGATTCTGAAAGTGACGGAAGAAGTTTCCCAGAACGATAACGAAATGTGGGTTTATGTTCTGGAGTTGGTGAAGCGTCGCGGATGTCGCTACCCGTATCACTGCACTCTGACGAAAGAATCCCTCTGGAAGCTTTACAATCTCTTCGTCGCTGCGGGAAAGAAAGTTCCCAAGAAGCGAGTGAACGTCGATCGAGAAAGTATTCTCGGGGAACTCATCGGGATCACTCTGGTCGACGACGAATACGAAGGACGAGAGAAAAGCACAATCGATGCAGTATTCCCGGCGGAAGATCTCGACGACGAGAATTCCTCGCTGGACGACGAAGAAATCGACGAAGAGGAAGAGGCACTGCCGGCTCAAAAGACTCGCTCCCGTACTGCCGCGTCCAAAAGATCCGCGAGTAAGACGACTACTACGCGCCGTCGCGGAAATAAACGCGCTGCCGTAGACGATGATGTGACCGACGATGAAATGGAAGAGCTGGACGTGGATGACGAAGACGAGGATTTGGAAGAATTGTGATCCCGTAATCGTCTGTGATACGATGAATGTCGGTCGTCTGTTCACGTTTCAACCCCCTCGATTCCGTGAGCAGACGGCCGCTTTCTGGAATGAGGCATTATGGAAACTCCATTGCAGAGAGCCATGCAGAAAGCGTTACGCAATCGAGGGGCATACGTGTTCAAAGTCCACGGCAGCGAGTACATGCCGGCGGGATTGCCAGATCTCATTGTCTGCTATCGCGGCTATTATGCCGGCATTGAAGCCAAAGATCCCGCAAATAAAAAGAGGGACGTACGTCAGAAGTACGTGCACAGAAAGATACGCGAGGCGGGAGGCATCGTAGTGGTTGCTCAGAGCGTCCGAGAAGCTCTCGCAGTGCTCGACGAGCTAGACGCTAGGGCAGATGAGTACGCATAGCGCACAGGAGCTCTCAGAGCGTCCAGCAGAAAACCCGGGACTAGCCCGGGAAGTCTGCTCTGCTCAGACTGCCTTATCCATGTGCTTGCAATTGCGGAAGTTCGGGTCATTCTGAGACTTGAAGTGGAATCTCTTGCAAGTGCACGAGCGTGGGATCTCATTCACGAATACGACGGTGTACTTTATCCGTTCGTCGGATTCGCTCTGTACGGGGACTCGACGGATTCTCAGACCATCAACATCAACGAATTCCGAGCCCACTCGCGCAGTTTCGACAGGATTCGGCATAGCATTCCTCCTCGGATTGCGAACAGCAAACGGCAATTGGCACAGAGCGGGTCTTTATCAATGGGCGGACGAATGACTTCCGCTTCCATTTCTTGGCCGCAATTGGTGCAATAGTAGTTCATTTCTTCTCAGCCTTCCGAATAGCGGCAAGTCCGCGCTGCTTACTGCGCTCGACGTTGAGTTTATGATTCTTCTGGCGAGCTAGCTCACGGGCTCGACGGATGATCTGTTCTGAGGTCACGATCTTTTTTCTCTCTGCGGGGCTCTTGCTGCGAACGTCTTACACTGAGTATATCGCCGAACGGGGCCCAAGTGTTACGTCGAGCCCTCGTCCGATCGAGTGGAGTCCGCGACTACGCTCTGGCGTCGATCTTCACCCAAACATTGAATAGTCGATTCCCCTCGACACTTAATTCCCACACGTCTGTAATCCAATCACCGAATTGGGATGGGACTATATGGGAAAGTCTCAATTCTGCGCGAGTAGCGTGATCTCCATCCCAGTGATAAATCTGGAATTCTTCGCCTTCTCCACCGTGCCCGACATTCATCCCGTGGGTTTGGATAAGATACATCACGGTGGAAACGTCGTACAAAACTACGGGCTGATTCGGGAATTGCACTAGGAATTGTGCTGTCAGTGCGCTTCCGCCACACTCAGTTCCGTCGGACTTCTCAAAGTGTGGATCTGTCACTTTCTCGGGAATGAAGATCTCCCCGCAATCAGTGCAGACGAACTCATTCTCTCGAAATCCATTCTCCATCATTTCCACGTCCCCTCTGTATTGTGCCGAATGTATGTGTCCCGGATCATGGCAGTTATATCTGCCTGGCTCAGATTGCGCTTGGCACTTCTCTTCCGTCGGACTCTCTTTGCCCGACGCACTTTATGCGGAACGTCGTCCGCTTTACGCTTATGCATTATCCCCTCAATTCTTCTTGGATGGCTTTTTCCATCCGTCTCGATCGCGCATCTGGGATATGTGAAGTCCGCGGGATAAGAGAGCCGCTTCGAGTCGAGCGATTCTGTCCCGATTAATCTTTCGTGCATCCGCTTTCACGTCATCGGGAACAGTGCCGCGCTTCAATCTTCGTACAGAAATCGGTTTGTCATCTTCCCCCAGAAGGGGAGAGATTAATTCTTCTGCGCTAGCTGCACTGCGCTTGGCTCTCGGCGTGATGGCATTACGCCACCCATTGAATTCCCGCTCGATATCGGAAAACTTGAATCCCGTGAGATCGTAGGCTCCGCCCGATCCCGGGCTCTTGTATTTGGGGTCTCTACGCAAGAACGATCGGAGAGTCTTCGCACTTACTCCCAATTTATCTGCGACTTCTTTGGGTGTCATGATCTCCCCTCGATTCGAGATCGAACTATCCGTAAAACCAGGTCATGGAAGTGTCGAGACACTTAACAGCATCGCCGGCATTACGTCGAATCAATCCCATAGCACCCTTGATAATAATGTCCGCGTCTTCGGGTCTTTCCGTCACTCGGGAAAGAAATTCGTCCAGCACATTGTAAGCATCACCACTCGCGCCGGGCTCAATTTCCCATCGATGATCTGGATCATCCAAGTAAGTCGGCATTAGATCTGCTCCCTCGATTCTGACAGTTCTGATTGAACAGCAACGGAAGCGGGCGGGCAAACCCGCTCCCGAAACTGGAGAATCAGCTCTGAGACTTTTTGATGCAGTTCTTGCAAGTGGGCTCGGTGCGAACATTCTCCCACTTCTCGGGAACGGCATTGCCTTTCAGAGAATTGCAGAGAATGAATTGCACTCCCTCGCCAGTCTCGCCACTGACGATGTGCATGGTCTTTGACTCGGGCGAGTGTGCACAGAGTGGCATCTGAGCTTCGCACGACTTCCCGATTGCGGAGCCGCTGCGACAGCTCTCGCGTCCCGCTGCGCTCTTGTCATGCAGTCCCAGCGCGTAGCATGCGGCGTGGGTGCTAAAGAACGGCTGGCTGTCGCCGAGGCGGGTGCGGGTCATAGTGGCAGTGGTCATGATCTCCCTCGATTCTGTGAACTTCTGTTTCGGACTTACTTCTTACTCAGCATATCACTCTGCGGGCGGGAAGTGTTAGCACACTTCACCCTAGTCCATTTGGGTGAACAACTCAGGACAGAGTGTCGGCAACGTCGGTGATGAATTGATCACAGTCGGTAACCCAGAACGGGGGATGATCAATCGCGTGCTGCATGATCACGTTGTCATCGTTGCCGAAGTGCTCGGGACGCTGGAGAGTATTCACGAAGTTCTGGACCATTTCGGCGGACTGAACGATCTTTGTCATCAGTGGATGAAATTCGCGGCGACTCTGGCGGCGATCTGACGGGCAACAGTGGCATTCTTTGCGGGGACGTAGACGATACGCTCTTGGCCCGACTCTTTGACGATCCGGACGCGGTACTGGCTGCGGGTTGAGTCGTAGTTCGCGGTGATGGAGTGGCTCATGATTTTCTCTCTCTCTGCGGATCTTGGACTTGCTTGCTTCTTACTCAGTATATCGTGAGCTGAGAGCAGAGTGTTAGCTCAACCCCCTAGCCCATTAGGCTGGACTACACTCGCCCGCGTCGGCACGCTGCGCGACCGGCTTTTGTGTTGTCATGAAGCCCCTCGGCGTAACACTGCGCATGACTGCTGCTCTTGCGACGAGTGCCGGCAGACTGCTGACGGGCTCGCCCCGAGTAATCGGTGCTGTCAGCAAAAGTAGAGCGCTGGGTGCCGTGAGTCGGGCAATTCCACGAATAAAGATGGGTTTTGTAGTCGTCGCAAACACACTTCTTTTTAGGATGATCGGGGCACTGGAATCCCATGTATTTCTGCTCGACAGTCCCACATATGCAAGTCTCGGAACGTTCTCCGTGCTGAGCAACCCATTTCTGGTATTGACGAACTTTCTCGTCCGATGCTTGCTTACGATAAGTGCTCAGGAGATTATCAACACTGAATGGATTATTCTCGGGACGATAGCCCGAGTTTGCATTGATCCGTTCCAGCTCTTCTGCCTTGGCAATAAAAGTAACTGCCTCTACGGGGAAGCTGGTGGCGGCTGCTTTATTGCGTAGCGCAGTCGCTCGACGGGCTCTCTTCTGCTGCTCTTCAGTGTTCACGATCTCCCTCGATTCGGTCTCTCTGTCTTGCTCTCACTTAGTCTATCGCAGCCGCACGGGGAAGTGTTACACCCAGAAGAGTGGAACCCACCAAGCAGCCCCGTGACACTGAGTGTGGAAATCTCAGAACCACAGGGCTGAGTGGGTGGATCACAGATCTTCGATCTCGTCGTCCGTCTCGTCGTCGAAGTCGGGAAGATCGGGATCCGGGTTGGGCTCAGTCTTACGTGGACGCCCACGCCGAGTGGGAGTCTTCGCTGCCGGCGCTGCTTTCTTCGGACGGCCGCGCGTCGGCTTCTCTTCGTCACTCTTCAATGCCCCGCTCTTGACGTGCTTCAACACGGCGAGCACTGCGCGATCACGCGGGCCTTTGAAAGTGTAGCGTGAGCGGTCGTCTCGCTGAATGACCCCCTGATCGGTAAGCTCTCGCAGAATGACGCGCAACGCTTTCCCGTCGAGATCGGTTCCTAGCTCTTCGTTGACGTGCTCGACGAGCCATGACGTGCCGTAGCCATTCGACGCTGCGGACTCTTCAGTCTTCGTCGATGCACGGGTGCGCGTCGCTGTCTTGCGTGTCGCTGCGGGCTTCTCGGCGACAGCCTCAGTCTTACGCGGCCGACCGCGACGACGTGGTGCCGGCGCCTCTTCCTCAATCTCTTCGATCTCTTCGATTTCCTCGGGCTCGGTGTTGACTGCGCGACGTTTGCGTGGGGGCATTTCCGTGACTCTCTTTCTGTGCGGCGATTAGTTGATTACCTCCCACATTAGTATCGACCGGCAGATGTGTCAAGGTCAGGTTCCCAGCACGCCGGATGCATAGAATTTGACGCTGGCATATGTACCAGCTCCAGTTACTTGCAGAGCACGCGGAGTTACGTCATCGTGCTGCACTTGAAAGATAAGATAATCCCCCACAGTTAATGGGTATTGATCGCATTTCACTTGCAAAGAAGTTCCAGCAGCAATGGTTTGTGCAAATGTCGAGGCTTCCGCAATGATAACTGGGCCAGGCATTTTGACTATCTGACCGCGAACAACAACCACTCCCATTGACGGCCACTTTATTCCGAAGAGGATATCGTAATGTGCGGTATAACCGATTGTGACAGCAGTCGGATTACCCGATGCCCACATATTGAATGGGTCGTACGGATCTGCTTCCCATGTGACATTGGTAAATGCCGTGCTTACAGCGACGTTTGCGCTAGCGGCATTCCGCTTGACTCGACAGGCGGGGGGCTGATTGATGAGATCCGAGAACTCATTGATATCCCCCTCCCCCATTAGCTCTCTAAAATCGAATCGCTGCAATGGAATTACGGGAGCCATTTGATTCTCCTAAGAAAGTTGAGTTGTTTCGCCGAGTTCTGAAAATCCAGCTTCACCGATAAGCCAGAATCCGGGGGGATGAAGTGCTCGCAGCGTGTACAAATCCACCATCGGATTTCCCCTGGTGATAGATCTCTTATACCCAATCACCGCGGCAATGATTCTTCCGGTTCTCTTGGTGTCGATAATGCACGTGTCATTCAATTGCCGACGAGGATCTCCCCGAACTTCTACTGGGTCGATGGTGGGAATGGGAACAGCAATGTCATGGAGAATGGAATTGGCTACTGCCTCTTGTGAGCTGGCTCGACTTCTCCAAGGACTACTCTTCATATCCAATTGCTGTGATCCGAATTCATCCATCGATCCCTGATGGACATAAGTGGTCGAAGTATTCCCCCATTCATAGTGAGAATAGCCAGCAATGTTCAGTGCAGGACTTCCCGATGAATCGGATAGCCTTACTTCGAAGGCGTTGGGATTTACAACGTCCACAGCCAGAAGTCTCTGATTAATCACTGTAACAACTACGCTAACCCCCGGGGGAATTGTGCCGTCACTAATTTTGATAACGTGAAATCCTACACCTATTTCGGGGTTCCACGGATTAATGAAGGGAGGGGCTGTGGTTGTGATTCGATATACGTCTCTCATGGGGATATAGAATCGAGCAACTGTGCTGGCGGGAGTGTCAAATCTTTCCGCGTCATCGGATTTGAAGAATGTCTGGTCTAGGAGGACTTTCTGCACACTCTCTGTATTTATCAGGTTACGATAAGAATCCACCCGGGTATGGATCTGCACCGACTTAGCTTCTTCTGGTGTGAGCGTGAAGGTATTCTCCTCAATTCGAGAGGCATTTACTCCGTCTCGACTCATGAATTTAATCAGCCCAGATTCAGTGGAAAACATCACTCCCAGCTCGGCAGCTAATGCCAGTTTGAGAACGTCGAGTCCTTTCTCCAAATAAGTATCCGGAACATAGCTCAACCAAGTTTTAGCGAGAGAGAGGTCTGTCTGCGGTGTTACACCGAAAGAAGTGCTTGGGGGATCGATGGGCCAGACTACTGGGGCTGATTTCTCTTTCCACCATTGTATGTGCTGAACCGGCATATTGGATTCGATGTTTATGGAAGAGTAAGCTTGAATATAAGTGGGCCCCAAGAATGCAGTAACGCTCGACGACACAACGGTGAGAACCCCATCCACATTAAATGTCACCGTAATCGCACTGTCGCTAACTCTCCACAGCATTGCACAGGCTACGTAATGCCAATCTTCCACAGCGATTGTAGGGCCCGTGAAAGTGATATCGTACGCTTGCCCGGTGAACTGCTGAATGCGAACCCGTACAACGCCTGTGGACGCCAAAATGAGCTGCATTCGACAGTTACCGGCGACACCGTGAGTTCCCGATAGCGCAATATCCGAGAGAATGGATTCATTATTCAAACATTCTCGAGGGCCGTAAACCCATCCACCTGTGCAATGGCTTTCTCCCTTTACCCATGAAGGATGAGGATCCACAGTATAGGTATATTTGCCTCTGCCATTCTGAGTGCCGTTAGCAGCATAGCCGTATTTACCCGGGATGAATGGCGGATCTGGCGGCGTAACTGTATCGAGCACGGTGACGAAATTGGCATAGTGCGCTGCTTCAGTAAACCACGCTCCACTCATTGTCGCGCAGAGATATCCCTCAGTAGTTCCCGATGTGGGTACTGCGGCAGGAGATTGGTAAAGTCCGCATTGCCGAAGAATCTGGTCGATAACCCAGCTCATATTGAATTGCTGGCGAACGGCGGGAATCTGATCGAAAATGAGCGGGGCAAAGTCGATAGCTATGGGACGTAATGTCACCGAACGATTAATGTAATCCATGAGATCGAGAACAGTGATATCCACCTGATCCTCCATGGAAGTATCGATTTCTCGAATGATTCCGATGAATTGATCGATCTCTCGCTCTTCTCCAGAAAGAGGAACCAAGATTCTGTAAATAACACCGAGCCCAAAAAGATTCCGTCCGTAAAACGGACTTTCTTTGTTCCAGGGATTCATCAGATCGCCAATCGACAGA
The DNA here is from genome assembly GCA_050699675.1 of Pseudonocardiaceae bacterium. Lineage (GTDB taxonomy): Bacteria > Actinomycetota > Actinomycetes > Mycobacteriales > Pseudonocardiaceae. Next base: position 22,028 of record JBOHFU010000001.1, on the reverse strand, counting down.
TCGTCCTCATCACGAATTCCCGACAGACGAAGAGTCATTTTGGCTACTGAATACCCCTCGATCAGATTGACCTCGTCTGGAATGTCTCCCGTGAGATCTCTTTCCACATTGATGAATTGATACAATTCCGAAACATCGGAGTAGGGACTCTGGAATCCGTCACTGTCCCAGTCAATCAAAAGCTGTACGGCAAGCCTCCTGTCTTCGGCAATGTATTCTGCCAACACCACATCTGAGGGAAATTGCATCTATTTCTCCCGAATGACTGCCTGCACTTCGAACATGTGATGGGGTCTTAGCTTTCTCATGATGGATCTGAGCAGCACTGGGCCTGTCATTTCTCCGATCTGCCATTGATCCGACTGCTCCCCGAACTTCAGCGCGGTGAATCCCAAAGTCCTAATTCCCACAGCAGTGGCAATGGAGAGTCCTACTGCGGTACTGATATGAGTGATAGCGGGAGAATAACTGACGGAGACTGTTTTCCACGTACTGTCGAGAACGACCGCAGTTCCCAATACATCGGAAAGAGCTGAACCCGCTAAATCAAATGGTCTTACTAATGCCTGAACTGTTCCCTGCCCCGTAACCTGGAGATTGAATTTCAGTGGACGAGCGTCACGTAACGGTGTTCTCTGGAGAATCCCACTGTCAGCGAGAACAACCCCAGTTGTGCTGGTAGGAACTACCCATTGAATCATTGTGTCAATGAATGGCACAAGATAGCTGGGAAGTGTGGGAGATACGTCGAAACATGCCACAGTACCCACTGCCGGCTGAAACAGTCTGGCTGTCCTACTTTCTCCACCTCCCATTGATACATCGGCAGAGAGCAGATTCAAAACAAAGGGATCCAACATTCTGAGACCCCTTCTTCGAGCAGTGCGGAAAAATGCCATTAATTCATCTGCCTGTCGAGAGTCGATCCAGGGCCAAGTAAATTTCCACTCTTTTTTATGACCAAAGGTATCAATCGACATATTACCCGAGGCAGTTTCAAACTCCCCCCCGCTACGTATGATGTTGGAATCCACTCCGGAAGAATGAGACGGCGAGGGAATCTCTCTCATATATCCCAATGGGCCGAGCAGAAATGGTTCATGCCAAGCCATTTATAGCCTCCTCTGCTGAGCTAGATTGGTGGTATTCACGAGTCGAGCAGTTCCGTCTCCAAGAATCTCCAGACGAATTCCTCTCAATGCTTCGGTGATTCCCTCGAAAACTCCCTCTCGAATGTTTATTCCCTCAAGAGCTCCAGCCGGGATTTGAGCCGAAATCTGTGGCATAATACGTGACGTGATCTCAGCCATTGCCCTTTCAATTCCTCCGTTACTCGATCGAATACCGGCGGCAATCATCTGACCGATTCGAGCTCCGGCGATTTCAGGATTGCCCGACCCGCTTAATGGACCCCACTTAGCAGGAGAGAATGGCAGAGCTCCTCGAATTCTGCTGGCTACTCCGCCAATTGCGTCCCCTACCGCGCTGAACATTGATTTGATTCCATCCACGATTCTTTGAATGATTCTTCTACCAGCCTCAAACATTTTATTCCAGAGATCCCCGAGCGCATCCCACAATCTGCCGGGAAGTCCTGTGAACCAATTAATGAGCTCCTGAACTTTGCCGATAGCTGCATCTTTCATCGCGCCAAACCAGGAAAGAGCTTTACCCGGGAGGGCTTTCAGCTCTTCCCATTTCTGCATAACCCAGGCAACCCCCTCAGCTACCTTTCTCTTTATCCAATCTACAACATTGCCGATGATATTGCCACACCACTCCCAGGCTTTCTTGGTGAACGCGACAATCTCATCCCATTTCCAAATTACCAACGCAACGAGAGCAACTATAGCTCCAATTACCCAGCCGATGGGTCCGAGTGCTACAAACCATGCAGCCGCCATTATAACTGCCCTTGACATTGCACCTGCTGCCATTATTGTCCATTGAGCAACATATTTGGCTGCGGTAGCAGTGAGAGAAGCAATCATAACCGCGCCCTGAGCAATTGTCGCAGCAGCCATCGAAACCCAAGAAGCGATGAAAGTGGCGGAGGTACTTATCATGGAAAACTTGAAATTAAGAAGGAGAGAAATTAATGGAGCTAACTTGGCAGTGAGGAGACCAATGATACCCCCCCAGACAATTGAGCTAGCAACTACAGATTGAATGGGTCCCGGTAAAGCCTCAAATACGCTCATAAGAGTGGTTAATACCCCAGTAACCATAGGAAGAACGTCCAAGAGAGCACTCGCAAAAGCAGACACAGTGACGAACACCTCTTGCATACGTTCTTTTCCCTCAGCAGATTTCAACCATGCTAGGGTTTGATCTGTCAAGCGAAGCAGCGTGGAAAGTAAGCCTCCTCCACCCTCTTGTGTAGTATTCAACACCTCATTGATTATCAGCCCTGTATTGAAAAAGATTTGACCCAACATCTTGACTGAATCAAGGCCCCGTTGAATCCAATTCGAGAGTTGTCCACTCTCCCTCGCTTTATCGATGAACTTAGTAAATTTCTCCACCAGAGACTCAATACCGTCTCCCATTGCCGGCAATTTGTCCGAGCCCACTGAAACGAAGTCCAAAAGCAATGCAATCAAACTGGGGAAAGTTCTGGCTACCTTCTCGACAAATACGCTCATATTATCGAAGGAATGAGCAACATCATCAGTAGCACTGGAAGTCTCCAAGAATTGCGCTGCAGCAGCAGTTCCTCGATTCATTCCCAGAGCAGTCTTAAACATTCCCGTATTAAGAATAGGAAGATACTTACTTCCCAATAAATCAATGTGAGTATTCAGACTAGTCCAGAAGGTTTCCTGAACCCTCTTTTTCAGAGTATCCCAAACAGGAACTAATTTTTGAATAGAGATCATTGCATCTTGCATGGCAGGAGCCATAAATTTAATTCTCTCGGCAAACTTCTTGGGATCTCCTATGTCTTTCATAGCGTTGCCGAAACCCATAGTGGCGACTGCTAAAGTTCCCATGACCAACCCTGCTGTTCCAGCCACAGCGGGGATAGCTCCTAAAGCTCCCGATAGTTGCCAAGCTGCATCTACGCTACTAAGTAAGAGAGGAATGGCTGCTGCTATCCCTGCCGGGAATAAAGCTACTTTTCCAGCACTCTCAAGGCCTTTGAAAGCCTGATGTGTTGTGGCAATATTTTTTAGGGCATCCCTATGCTCCACTTTTATATGAGCAATTAGCTCACCGATATTCATAGAAGAGCCTTTGCAGTAATTGCCTCGATTTCCTCACGACTGGTTACTTCTCGTGGAGTATTTCTGACGTGATAGACAAAGAGGGATTCGGCTGGAAGTCCCCGTAATAAGACGTAGAATCTACGGGCGCTGATTCGAGCTAACTCCTTTCCGGTCATGTAGTAGTAGACGGTAAAGTCTCGCTCGATTGCTGCCCAGTATTCCCTAACAAGATTCGTAGTTTTCCCGACTTCATCGCCTCACTCATCGTATCCGCAACCTCCTGAAGAGACATTCCACCGCCCTGAACACCCATCACTGTCCATGAGATAAGAATAGCCATTTGTTTGACGCCGATTCTCTTCTCCAGCCAGCGACTGAGAACATCTTCTCCATACACCTCTTTGAGCAATGCCCCAAGGGATTCTTTGTCATTGATGTTTGCGGAATTCATTCTTTCAGTGAGATCCAGCGAAAGATCAAACGGCAAAGTAATCTGCTCACCCAAAACCGTCGCAGTCTCGGGCTCCGCCTCTTCTGAGTATTCCGCCCAAAATGCATCGAAATCTGTATTTCCCATCATGCCACCGCCATCGTCGTCGCTGCTTCGAATCGAGTGGCTACAAAAGCCCAGCTTGCTTTATCATTGTTTTCCCCGCCGGACTCACCGAGTGAGATCCAGCAATCCCATACCACCCACGTAGTTTGGATCTCGTGACGCCAACGAATTTCTCCGAGAGAGTCGTTTGCCATTAATGCGCCGAGAGCTTCGATGCGCAATTGACCGGGATCACGAACTGCCGCGGGGGAAGAAAGATAAATTCTTCCCTCAATCTCCAGAGTGGCACCACGCTGCATAGGCTGGGATGCGTGCTTTCCCTTGCTCTTGAATACCGTCATTTCAGCTACTTCTTCGTGCTCACCGGGCTTAGAGGAGAATTTGTTAATCCCCTCGATTGTAATCCAGGTGGTACCATCAGCAGCCAGTACCTCAAAAATCCAGTCTCGTGCATTGATCTGATCCGTGATAGCCATCACATTCTCCTATTCGGATTCTTAAATTCCACTTCAATGTTCACCGTATGGACATTCAGTTCGTTACGATCTATTCCCGCGTACACTGGGCCAGAAAACAGCCCGAGTATCAATTGTACTCCAATCCCAAATACATTGCTGGGACCGAATCCGTGGAATAGATCATAAATAGATTGAGCAATCTCCCGAGAATCTGCTGGATTACGACTCCCCCTCACCATAAATTGAATTCGTGGAAGATCGTAGGGTAATTTACTGTCAGAGGAAATTCCTTCATATGCAGCAATAACGATCACACGAGAGGGCTCAGGAGGCATTCTTTCCAGAAAGATGCCCACCTCACTCTCTCGAATGGGTGAGCCTGAATCTCGATACACCCCAATACTTCGGGAATGCAAATATAATGCCAATGCCTCCAGGATATTCATATTGCTTTCCGAGCCCAATCAGCCAGAATGTTTAAAACCAAACGTGCACATTGTAGCATTGCTCTTTCTAGGTATTTAGCACCACCTTCTCGAGGATGCTCAAAATCCAATCTCTCATGCTGAATCACTGCATAAACAATGTCGAATACTACCGCATCACCTCTGATGTGACCTGATCGAATTAGATCTCCACTCTTCTTCGGAGCCTTCGATTGAGCCACTCGAAGCAGCAATCCCAACCCTTCTTCTATGCCCGCATTCGACGCTACTTCCAATCTTGCTATTACCTCATGACCTCGCCAATTCAATCGAGTGGTAATCATCGAAGAATTATCTCCAGATGGTCGGGAGTAGGAAGTCCTTTTCCTTCTCTGCGCTTGACGTCGATCACATAGGTAGTTTTGCCATTCACTGTTACTCGACTCTCCACCAGAATGCCATCGATTAGATTTCCGAATGCACGAGCAGAAGAGACCACTTCCGCGCCGTCCTTATCCAATTGCAGAGTTCGACCGTCATCCACAAAACAACGATAAGTAAATGCCTCTCCGTACTTGGGACCATGAGAGAAGTTTCCCTCAAAAGGTTCCACCATAATCGTATGACGGAGAAGCCATCGTGGAATTCTACCCATAGCTCCTCGCAGAGATTGGGAGCAGATTTGCCTGTACCAAATAGTTCAGAGCTGAGGGAGAAATGTGCGGACGTCGATCAGAATCACTTCCAGATCTTCCCCCCAAATGAACAGAGCCAATTGCGACATTGGCATATGCCGGTGTTCCTTGCTCATCAACGGCTCCGGAAAGATATCCATCGACCTGTTCCATTGTGGCATATTGAAGAGCCTCAAGAATTGAAGAATCCGTGGGTAGCTCAGTCTCTTCGTCCGTTGAGTAAACAGCCCCGATTAAGACCGAGTCGATAGCTCTGCTCGCTCTGCTGAGCTTCAGAGTCAACTCGCCGTCGGTCTCTTCGAGAGCGCCCAAATACGTCTTCAATTGCGCCACAGTCGCATACACCGGCAACGCCACATTTACTGCCCTCCTGGAACCTTGCTCGCTCTGTAAACAGCCACAGTCACATCAGTGATCGTGCTGTATGTCCACGACACTTCCCCCAGAGTATTATTATACTCGGGCGGAAATACGTCAGTTGTTACATCACCAGTAGTGGCCGGAACGGTGAGCTGCTTTCCCGCCACCGCTTGACCATCCACCGTAATGGGAATGGCGAATGTCACCGTACGTGCTGAGGCGTTGGTATTCTTGAATCTCACCATTGTTCTGCCGTCGTTGGCGAATCGATCTCCCGCAACATCTGCCGCGGAGAATGTCGGCGTAGTGCCAGACCTTGCCAGTTGTTCGGGAGTTCTGAGACTCATGTCTGCTTCCTTACCCAATCAATCATCTGTGGCTTACTCATTCGAGAGAGATCCGGCACAGGTTCGAAATTGTCTTCGATGTACTGAGCCCAGACTTCTTTCGACGCATTCTCATCAGGCGGCGGAGGAATCTCTTCTTCCATAGTCTCAATCGGAATAAGCTTCCCACGCTTCACCAGAATCTGAGCCCATTCCGGCATTGTCTCAACGGAATTGGCGTCGGGGAATTCCTGTTCGATCCCGCTGACACTTCTGCAAACAATCATGGAAGCTGCACCACCTTGATTGTCCCCGTAGTTCCTGCCCCGAAATCAACCCAGCATGAGCCATCCGCCTGAGAGAATCGAGAACTTTCCAGAGGGCCGATTCGACGAATTCCTGTGGTAGCCACAACGGTAACGGTAAGATCCCCTTGGCTCTCTTTGATAGCACCTCCTAATGAATCGCCGGATTGAATCGTAACAACCTTGTCTGCTCCGGCAGTATTTGCCACGATGATTTCCATCGAACGCCAGTCGGGCGAAACGATTCGAACTCCATTCGTCACAAGAGTGGCATCGATCGTTGTTCCGGTTGGTTCGACAATCGACGAATTCGGAACACGCTTCGTCGAAGTTACGTCAGTTCGTGCCATTATTAATTTCCTCCGATCAGGTAATGCTTGCCTGCATGACAGCGAGTTTGTCCGGACGAATCACCTCTCCACCGTAAAGATGAAGAATACGCATAAGATCCGCGAAATCAGATTCCGAGCGAAGAGTTTCCACTTCACCCACGGGGATCTGCTGAGCAAAGGTAATTGCTCCTTTGTATCCGGCAATGATGATATTGTCATCCCCACCCGGAAATGGAGTAGTATTGCTTTTGAAGATCTTGAATCGACGCGCGGTGCCAATGAATCCGTTACGAAGAATACCCGGATCATTCGACTTCGAGGCATCAACGAATGTCGGATTCTTTTCCAGTAATCCGTGATACCACGGGGGAATCACAACCCAGCGACCGTCATCGGGAACATCGTTATTGTCGAGTACAACTCCCATGTCCACCAGTTTGAAATCGGCAATCTCAGGAGTAAGAATCGCAACGGTACCAAGGTGATTTCCCGGCGCCACTTCCACATACTTACTGGAAATGAATGAGTCCGCCCTCTTGGCAAGCGCTGTCTTTGCCGAAGAGGCCCATGCCTGAAGCATTCCCGGGTTCTGCTGCTTCCTCAGAATGTCATTCATCTTCCAGGCAGAATACCGAGCTTCAGTAATCTCCAGAACCTGCTCAGTATCCGACGGCTGTTCGTAAACGAGCGGAGTACCGGGAACATATTCTCGCTCATTCGGTGCACCTGGGGAAACAATGTGAACCTTGCTTCCCTTCTCTCGGATATCTCCCTCGTAATCCGAGTTCACAATCTCCGGTCCTGCATACACCAATGAAGTTTCCAGCTCTTCGAGGAGAGCCGCTGCCCATAACTCCGGAATGAAGTTGGAATTAACAATTGCCATGTCCGCCTCACTTCGCCTTGATTAGGTCATTGAATTGACCCGCTCTGTATGCTGCCATGATCTCCTTGTGCGTCATTCCCTCCATTTGTTCCTTGGTGAGCTGAGCATTTCCATCCCCCCCTTTTCCACCCCCCAGATCTGCGCCAGCACCTTTCGAAGGAGTTCCGGGGGGCGCAGTTTGTGTGGGGGAAAGCTTTCCCACAGCCTCAGTAATCTTCGCCGTGAATGCGTCAGTTCCAGGCTCCATCCCTTTGATGGAATCGCGGAATCGACGGGAGTCGAGAAGAGTAGATCCCGCTTGCGCCCCAGCCACTGAATAAACAGCCAGTTCCAGGTTCCTTTCTTTCAGCTCCTCGTCTCTCTGCTTCAGAGCTTCCGCCAATTGCTCGGGAGTTTGCTGCTGGTCTGGATTCAGAACTGCGCCGAGCTTATCCAGAATGATCTTCCACTTTTCCCCCTCTTCCTTTGTCTGGTTCAATTGAGCTTCCAGCTCAGCGATTCGGGCGGCAGAATCATCGCGGCCCACAGCGGGATCATTTGCCGGCGGCGGTTGATTAATGGGGGGCTGATTCTGCGGAGGAGTCGGCGGATCATTTGTGGGCGCCGGATTGTTTGTCGGAGGAGTAGGCGGTGAATTCTGAGTTCCCGGATCAGGGCCATTCGTGGGAGGAGTGGGATTTCCCGTGGGCTGAGTCATTCTATTCTCCATTCCAAAGGTGGCTCATATGATAGCACAGTGCTCTTTACGTCGGGTTTATGCTGCGGGTAATTCGGGAATATCGTCGAGAGGCACCATCCTTTCGATTTCAGCTACTTCTGCCATTACTTGCTCAGTATCCCACGTGGGATTGTTCAGTGCAACCAGTGTCTTTCTGCTAGCTGCCTTCGCATTACTGAGCAATTGAGAGATCTCCGCCAATACCTTTCTGCCTTCCTGAACAGGGGGCGGAAATTGCACATTGATCTCCTCAGTAAGCGGAGGAACAATTCCCAAAGTAGTATCTATTCCCAGCATGATTCGAATGAGATCCGCAACCTTTCTTCTCCAGATCTCAATCTTTGCCGCTCTCGTGACGAATGTTCTCCGCTCTCGGGCATTCGCCTCAGTGGCTGTCATTGCCACCTCGCCCGTCAATCCGAACGTCTGCTCTGAATATCCAGAGCCAGAGAGAATTCTCTCCAAGAGAGCAGAGCAGGTATTGGCATGTTCCTCATATCGAATGTCGAATTGACTCGGGGTAATCTCCAATTTATCTTTGGCAGCCATGACATTCAACGAAACAAACACGTCACGATCGAGATCGAATGTGGCGCCTTTACCCCTGCCCCCCGAATCCAGATATTGCTGAGGCACTAGAATGCGAGCCTTACCAAGTCGAATATCCCGCATCCAACTGGTATATGCCTCGTCGAGTGCATCCATTACCGACGTAACAGATCCGTAATCTGATCGACCTAGACTTGACGCCATTCCCTTGTCTCGCCAGATTCGAGTCCACAGATTCGGAACATAAATCACATCTAGTGACCCGACCATAGAGGGAGCCTCATTGTCCAGATTAGCCGTTTCTGGGTATTGCGATAGAGGCACCCTCTTTCCCAAGTGCTGATAATCCCCGACATAAACACCGTGCTCGATAATCCCAGGATCATGGCTTTCCAGATGACGGACTACCTTGCTCTTCTCCTCGGAAATAACTCGCCAAAGAATAGCCCCCCGCAGTCGATCGAAGTAGAAAGTGGGAAGAGCACAATCCGGGCTCACCACAGAAAGAATGGGAATGTCGCTCACAGAGAAATCGTAAGTTCCCCGAATGAACACGCCCGAGAGAGCACAACTCAACTCGGCCGCATGCATCAACTGAATGAACAGGCCCTGTTCCACGTAGTAATCTATTCGAGCCTGGTGAATTTTCGAAGGAGTGTAAATCTTGGGGGGATTGTTGAATAGCTGATAGGCTCCCTCTGAGGCAATCTCTTCCGCTGTGGGAATGTGAAGCTTCGCCGAATTGTAGGTATTCTTAGAGGGAGGAGTTCCCCAGAAGAATCGAGCGATACTTCCCATTACCCCGCCGGTGAATTGATATCTGCTCACCACCCCAGATTGATCCACGTATCCCTGAGTCTGATAAGCCGCTCCCCCATACACAGAACTGAGCTGTCCATAGTCACCGCTATACCACGCCCCCCATTCTCGATACTTTCCATACACATCACGCCACACAGCGGGGGGCCATTGACTATCCGCTACTGGCAGGGGCATGAGGAACTCCTCCCGGAATAGGCGTCGCTACTGGTTCGGATAATCCAAGAATTCTTTTCCACCTCTCCTGAGTTATTCCGGGAAACATCTGACGTAATACCTCCATCCCGTCTCTGCTGGTCATCCATTCTTTGGCTTCCTGATCGGTGTCATCGAATTCCCCCGCTACAATTCGAGCGATGAATGCGTCGAATCCTCCGATATCCTGCAGAATCAGAATAAGATCCTGCTTAGGGGTAGGACTGCCAGAGCGGAATTCGGAGAAATGCCCACGTCTCGCCGCACGTACCACTCGATTCGGAACTCCTTGCAGCTTATCCAATTCATCCGCAAGAGTTTCCCATGTCGTTGCCACCTTTTATTCTCCTAAGCCGCGTAGGCATCGAACAGAATGGATCCCCAGATAACTTCGGTTGTGGCTATTGCATATCTTAGCGCATCGCATAAGTGATCCGCCTTTTTGATTGGTTTATCTTTCCCCTTTTTGGAAGCATCTGCATCCCAGCAATAGCCGGGAATCTCCATCAGAAGCATGACACAAGAGGGGTGAATGACAATCTGTCCCAGAGAAAAGAGAGACGCCACCACTCTCAATCCGTCGAGAACGGCATTATCAGCCTGAGTAAGATTGTGCACCTTGTCTCGGTACAATTGCTGGATGAATGAAGCGGCCGAGGGATCAATACACACCCAGCGCGGGTTTATATCATTGCTCCTCATCCATTTTCTCAGATTGTCCGAGAGTTCCGCATCCGTAAGATTCCGCGTCTCATAGTATTCGGAGAATACATACAATCCTTGAGGCGTTACCTCTATCGCCAGTGCACCAAACGGATTAGTAGTTCCGTAATCGATCCCTACTAATACTGGCCCATTGCCGCGTTTACGCTCGCCGACGTGAATTCCGTCATCGAACATTTCATAAATGGCACCGTCAGCGATAACCCACAAACCGTCGATATATCGCTGTTTCCAAAGTCCCCTATACTCTCGACGAAGATTCCTCAAATAATTCTCGGGAAGATGCGGATTATCTCGCAGACGGAAAGTCGCGCGAAAGATATCCAGATCTTCATTCTCATCATCATCCGTTGAAGATGGCGCAACTTTGGGAGACTCCAGTTCTCCGTCGCTATTAATCCATTCTGTCGCTCTGTCGAGATAGCCCAACTTGAGGAAATGCTGTGGAGTGTCCGGGTTAGTTGTGCCGAAGAATTGAGAATCCTCGAGGGATAGTCGAGAGGTAAGCATCTTCCAAACAGCTTCGGGATATAAAGAAAGCTCATCCCCATAAGCACCCTGCAGAGTAAGTCCGGCAATTCTTCCTGTCGACCTCTCGTCATTAGCCCCAGCTATATAAACCTGTCTGCCAAGAAGCCTCAATTCCCCAGAACCGCTAAGAAGCCGGCAACGCGATTGTCCCAACATTTTGGTCATGGGATCGATCACGTTACGTTTGAGGGTTCTCTCCGTCTTTCCAATCATCAGCAATGGATAATCGTCATTGTCTCGGAGAGAATTGACGAAGCCTACCCACTGCAAAGTGGAGACCACTGTCTTACTCGATCTAATGGCCCCTTCGTAGATGTTCAGTCTGCGGCGAGATCGACGGCGAACCATTGTCTGGTATTCAGTGAGTGGCTTAGTAGTCATCGGAAATGTCCTCTGATTCTGCCTCACTCACATCGTCCATTAGCGAGTTCAACCACTTATCCACATCGGAGCCCTCTGTGCTCCCAGAGCTTCCCATAGACTGAATGAGCTTCGACTGATTGCGCAATAGCGTTAGGACTCTATCTGTCGCCTGTAGATCGCCTTTCAGCGCCTCGACATAGAGTGCTCGAAGCAATCTCTCATATCGAGCGTACTGGAGAGCCAGAAGCTCTCTCGCCGGTTCATCGATCATCCTCCGCAGAATACGACGGAGATCTGCTCGGATAGCTTTTTCTCGGGCTTCCAGCGTATCTCCGCCGTACTCTGGGATTTTCGGGGCAATCTCTCGAATAGAATACCCAGCACGCCTTAGCCGGAGTAACTTCTCCCGGCGATTGGCGAGAATAGTCTGTCGGGTCTCACTCCCGAAATTGCCTTTCCGTCTCACGGGTGGAAGTATAGCACATGATTTCTACTCACTGGGTTCTGATTAATCAGCTCCCAATGATATCGTCGAATTGGAATGGACCGATGATGAGAAAACAGCTCAGCGGGGTATAGCAATTGGGCTCTGCATTGGCGACTCCAGTCGTTAAGACCATCGTCAATGCAGCAACACCCAGAATCGCCGCTACTCGACGGATCATGCCGGCACCGCCTCTCTCAATTCCCGGAGCCTTTGAAGAACCCGGGAGAATACCCGGACCATCGCCAGCGGATTCAGTCCCGTCAGTTCTCCCGGAATCTTCTCTGCACCTTCGATGGCTTTCAAGAGTCCGTCACGAATATGCCCGTCCGTAACGCCATTCACAATTTCGTCTGGGGTAAGTCGTCCATCAGCAAAGGCCGACGCCAATACCCCGACGAAATCCATGACGGCTTCGCCGGCCTGTGCGAGCAAATCAAACAGATCGAACTTCCCGCCCCGGAGAAGTGACTGAACCGAATTCCAAAGATCCATGAGGGATTGCCGCACTTGTCCGTCCGTAACGGTGTGCAGTATTTCCTCGAGGGTGATCTTCTTTCCGCCGGGGCTTTCTTCTTTCAGCGAGTCCATGACTCTCTTGACGAGATCGAAAGCGGCGTCCGCTGCCTCGTCAAATTCTTTCGTTGATGATGGAGCAGTCATTCCCATTTCTCCCTTATGCGTAATCTGTCACTTATCCACGATCTCGAAGCAAAGTCCACCCCCTTGCTTCAATTTGTGAAGAATGCGGACCTGAGTGGTACCATCGGGAACAGATACCCATTTTCGCTGAGAAAGTCCGTCCTTGAATCCGATCTGAAGTTTCGCATAGGAAATTCCACTGTCATCATCCTGAAACCAGATTTCGTATTCCCCAGGATCAGGGCCGTCAACAATAGCGGAAAGCCAGCCAGCTTTAAGAACGCTCGAAGACTTCCCCATGGGAATGGGCAAATTCATCCAGCTATTCCCTTGCACTCGAATTGGCATGTAGCCCATTTGTTTCTCCTCTGCTGCAGGCACAGGCAATTCCGGTTGTCCCGCTGCTTCCAATGCCCATTGAATACATCTGTCCATCGGCCAGCCTCGAGGATCTTCATGAGTTCCATCTCCAGTAGCCAATGTGTAATCGTTATGGGTGCACACCCCCGCGGCAGATCTGTCACCTCTTACCGCTGCTCGAATCTGTGCATGATTGATGTGGCGAATGGGAACTCCGAGAATGTGACAGGTACGCGCAACCCACCAAGCAGCGTATTCCACTTTGGCTACTTGAGGCCCAAGCCATTCTTCTCGGGAATAACCTCGCACGGGAGTACCAAGACACAATCCCACAGCACGAGGGTTAGCCTTTCTCAGATGCCAGCCAATTCCATCGAATGGGACAGTGTGAACCATCTGAGTGAGATCTGCCAGGTCGTGATAGGAAACTCCGCGTCGCTCACAGAACAGCGCGAGATCCCACGCGTTGGTAATTCCTACGCTCTCATGAATGGCGACCAAAATGGTCGGTGGATTTGCTCCGCCTCTCTGGCTGGTCCAACGAACAATTTCCCGAGGGGGACGTCGAGCAGGCATTAATCGTCATCCTCCCAGGAGGTCGTTGAATACAGACTCCAATCCTCGTCGGTGTTCTGGTCATTCAATTCATGCTGATGAATCCTGGCATCCGTCCTTTCATCCACTTCCCAGTCGGTATAGTCTTCAGGCTCTTCCGGTAATGCACTATCCATTCTGCCGAGAAGAGCCTCTGGTAGATTCGCCATCGAAACCTCGAATCTTCTCTCTTATCCATCCAGCGAAAATGACAGTTCCACAGTACCCAATGAGCATCACCCCCAAGGTAATAGTAATGGCTCTGTCTGTAGCCTGAATCAACTTATGTCGGATTTGCACGTTGCTGCCTCATGCTTTCCCTAAGCATGTTTACCATTTTGTTCCAAGCAAGCCCAACTGAAAGAACGGCAATGGAGACAATCAACAGATGAGCCGTAACAGCCCAACCTACTCGGGTGATTGTCTGCACTACAGGCTTCTCGCTCATTCCGAATAAGCCAAGAGAGATTCCCGAACTCGAAACGACCAGAGAGGCAATGGTGAGATAGAGAGTAGTTCCCGTCCACATTCGATCATAACTATCCCCACTCTTCCGTGCTGCCCCATACACCTTCATGGCATAAATACCATTGAATAGCCAAACTATCCATCCAGGAATCCCACTCAGTACCCAGATCAATTCCGTGATCTGCACACTAGCTGGGAGCATGTTTTTCCCTATCTTGCAACTCACCCTCCAAACGAATTACTCTCCCCCGTAGATTTCGCAGAAGCATTTCCGCCTCGATTAGTCCCTCGGAAACAGGCGGCTCTTTATCGGGTTCTTTCCTCTTCTTCCAGAAGCGGATTCTCATTTATCCCGACCATTCTCCGCAATCGAAGTAACCCTCTCCCCTAATTTGAGGGTCTCAAAAGTCATGCTCTGCCATCGATCACGATCGGCTCTCATCCTCACCAACTGCTCTTCTTTGTCGGTGACTTCTCGACCGAGACGGAGACTGCCTTTCATAAGTTGCCAGAATACATACCCCAAAACACCAGCAACCCCCCCGCGACTGATAAAGTCGAAAATTTCGAGGGGGTTCACTGAAGATCCCTGCGATTCACAACTGCGCAGAGTAATCTGTCGGGTTCTCTTTGTCAAACGACGACAGCCGGCGGATACTCGTCTCCCTCCTTTACCATAATCAGACAATTGTAAATCCTCGGCGGAATCAAAGAGAATTCCACCCAAAGATACTTATCCCCGACGGCTACCGGGGTTTTGTTCTTGTGCACAGCCTCGATCCATTTGCCATATGTCTCGGGACGACACGCTGCATAGTGGTCGGCATTCGTATCCGGACCCACTGGGAAAGCACGCGAGATAGTAAACATGGAGATCAGCTTACGTGATCTGTCAACGGACGCCGATTTGACGGGAGCAACTCGGCCATGCGCCCCATCCCTGAACGGCGAGAGTACGTTCCGCTACGATGATCTGAGCTCGACGTGATGCGAGATCCGCCCTATGAGCAAACTGTCCGTCGCGGAATGCATCCCAGGTCCGATCGCTGAACTGAAGTCCTCCGTAGTAGCCGTTGCCGGTGTTGATGTGCCAGTCTCCCGAGGACTCACACATTGCCAGTCGATCCCAGGTAGAATCCGGAACAGCCCCTGCTGGCATTGCAGAAAAGAGCAGACTTCCGACTGACAATGTAACGGCAGCGATCATAGTGCGGAATTTCATGATTGTGCCTTTCTGATTGATATCGAGACCGAAGATCCTGCTGATCAACGGAAGCTCATCGGAAATGGAATTGTATTCCTCTGATCCAACATATAGAGGAACAATTCCCACGTCGGGTAGTGAGTCATGAACGGAGAAGGAAGACAATGGAACGTATGCTCTCTCGGGCCTACTAAATGAATCAGCATCTTCTTTCCCAGAGCATAGCCGTACTCTGTATGCCTTCCGCCTCGTGACAATTCTCCTGTGGAAAACATCACGAACTCTGAACACTGGTCCAGATCCGCTAAGTCACGGATAGCGCACAATTCGTATTCCGCCAGATTGTCGTCGGAAATGCCAACTCCCCCAATCCCTGCAGCCCTCTGCGGAGAATCAATCCAACAGCTGATTACCGTATACCCACGACCCTCGATATCCGCTCGCTTCTTTTTCATTTCCCACTGATGATTGTAATCCGACGCTAGATAAATCATCGCTTCTTCCTATTCCGTCGAGGCTTTCTCTTCTTTGGCGGATTCACCACTTCCCGGAAGAATGTCTTCGCGTCTCGATTCATCCTCCTCTTGTCCGCTCGATTCTTCACCACTGTCGTCCCAGAAATGCAATCGTCTTCCATCATGCCTCCCAACCATTAACTCTTTCAGGGAATCCCGATTCAGAATGCCGACTTCCTTCCCCACGTCCTGCTTCGGGTGAAGTGCATCCAGACTCACCGAGCCGTCGTCAAGAATCCAGATCACCAGACAGAGCTGAGGCCATACTGGATGCTGCTCGATTACTCCGATGCAAGTGGCTTTCTTCGACTCCATTAACTGAATCACCGCACCTGGGATAAGAGCCTGAACTCTCATTTCCTACCTTTCCCTCCCCTTCGACCTTTCTTGCCCCCCTTTTTGGCTTTCCTCTTGGAATTACTGATCGCCGCTGCTTTCGATTTACTATACCCTTTCCGCTTCAATGCCTCATAAACTTTGGCATTCTTGATCGATGGGCCATGCTGGTGGTCGGGCATCGCTCACCTCTTCTCTGGAGTGCACTCATTTCGCCATGTGCCAGTGTGCACCGTCTCTTTGCCAATCGGAGTCTGGGCTTCAACTACCGGCACACCGCATTCATTCGGACTAACCCCTCGCTTTAGCCATGAATTCTTTCTCCAAGGCAACGATCATATCACGTTCAGATTTATTCCACGGCCCACAAAAGAGAATGAGCTGAGTAGCCATCCCTCGAATGATTCCCCGTTGCATCTCGATATCCCGAGAGGACTTACGATCTGTCTGCATCCATACGTAACGCCGGCAGGCTTTCAAGAGTCGAGCCTCCATCTTCTCTCGAAGAGAAGGGCCCGCGCATTCCCATTGCTCGGATAATTGAATGCGCTCTCGATAGCTACTGCCGGCGCTCCGTAACTTTCTCATACTCGATTATCTTCCGTGCATGTCGCGGATATGAGCCCTCCGCATTGCGCGAGCTTTCCATCCGTAACGAAATGTGTCAGTCCACGAACAGTGCGGACAATGAGCCGTGAATTTCGCTGCCATGTCATTCCCCTCGATTCAGAAGATCTTCTTCCAGAAACCGTTCTCCTTGTGGAACTTCTTCTCCTTGTGAGTGGGCTTCGCCGAGATACCGAAAAGCTTTTCGGCCATCGGAGTCCTTCGGACGGGAGTAGTCCGATTGGCCCTCACATGCTCTTTGATCGAATCGGCCGCATGTTGTGCGTCCTGAATATCACCGGGCTCTGCACCACGTTGACGCAATTCATGGACAAGTCGAACAGCATCGGCATAGGATTCGAGCCGATCTTTCTGGTTTGTCATGGTGATTCCCTTCGATTGCGGATAGTGCTGCGCTTATGAGTCTACTCGCACAAGAACCTTGGGACTCTTCTCTGGCATCCCCCATTCCTTTAGGTTATCCTCAATGGATCGAAGAATCCGCCATGAATTGCGGTATCCTTTGACGTGACCTTCCCACTCCTCTCCGTCGTCGCATTTCGCAGTAATAGACCAACTCCGAGATCCAAATCCTAGCAGAATAAACCACAACGGAGCGGAGAACAGAAGAACCTTCAGAATGGTCCACGGAATTGACAGGAGAATAGTAATCCCCAACCACCCCCATCGCTTCTGCTGAATCATCAAAATCACCAACGCCGCCTTTACCCACCACGGAAGAATGTGGATAATGGGAATACCATCCTCGGGCATTACGACGATAAGAAGAAGCCAGAAGAACAGGAGCATCCCACCCATGAAGATGCTCCCGTTCGTCAAATCTACTTTGAATATCTCCTTCTCACCGACCCGAGATATTTCCCATCCACGCCCTCTCAGGTCGATTACCCTCATTGAATCTCTCCGATCAGTCGGTCTCCAATTCCACATTCTCAACAAATGTGGTGGCGCTATCTCCCGCGCCATCAGCCCCATCCACTAATCCGCTGAGCGCATTAGCCGCGGAGACGGGATTGTTCAATCCCCACAGAACCACGAGAATCCCAATCGCACCCCAGAACTTTCTACTCCGTAACATTTCCTATTCCGTCCTCTCCAGATTGTATTCGGGACCGAGCAATCCCTTCAACACGGTAAACAGTTCGTCATATGCTCGAAGGATTTCGTCTGCTTCCTTCTGGGAAAGATGGGCACTGGGAAAGCACGGACGAGCCGGGCCAAGAGCAATCCGCGCAAGGATCGCATTCCACTATTCCGCCTCTCCGATTTGTAGAACCAACTCACATTCATCGGGGGAAAGCCACACTTTATTCAAAACCTTGCGAGAATGATCCATACAAAGAATCGCCTCACCAATCGCTGGAATCGCCTCAACAAAACACCACCACACCACCCCGTGTTTGGGTCGAATCCTTTGGGTGGAGTCAATTTCCTGACGGTCTCGTCGAGAAAATGTTACTCGAATGGCTCGATTCATTATCGCTTCCCCCGATTCTTCTTACCTCCGCCAGCAATGATTCCGAGGGATCGCTTGTGCTTACTGCACACAGGAATACCGCTCACGTAGAAAGGCCCGTCCTCCGAGCAATAGCGACATTTCTCATTCCCATTCCAGAGACGGGTTATCCAGCTCATGGCTTCCCTTTCTTTCCCGATTTCGGTGGAGTAACAGGCTTCGCCATCATTCTGGCAATTCTAGCGCTAGCTTTCCGGACTTTTGCTTTCTCCCTGCGAATTCCCATCTTCCCCTCGATTCATCGGCGCTGCTTCGAGCATATCAAGACTAATCCACTGCTTGAATCCATTCCTTTGCTGGACGAGGAAATGTAAACCACCGGTAGATTCCTGTAGCACGTAACCCTCTCGAATGATTCCCTCGTGATCTCTCCAATGGACGAGGGCAGTTGGATCCCACTGCGGTCGCTTATACCACCATACATAAATGAGATATATCAATGCCAATAGTCCGAAGACAGTGGATCCAATCAGAATGGTGGTTATCACTGTTCTCTCTTTCTCTTTGCCTCGAGGACAAATGCCACTTCCTGCGCAATAGGCAGCCCTATCACAAGAATCGCCAACTGAATCCAGTATGTCATGGGCTCATCATTTCTTTCATGTGTTCCAGTCCTTCTGGACCGAGCTTGGCGAGAATCTCTTTCTCCACTGCCTCGAATGCTCGGGAAAGGTACACGACCAATTCATCGCTGCTATTCGACGGACGCCCATCCATATCTTTCCAGCCGGCAAGCAACTGATAGAGCCCCGCCAGATTGAATACCGAGCCGGCTCTCTCGAATGGTCCTCGAGGATCGAGGTCAATCCGCTTCTTTACTTCCGTCCGGATTACTCGGTTCAACTTCTGGAATCCGTGAGCATAAATGCACATGATATCCCTGCAGGCATGATCCCCACTGTCAGGATTAAAGAGCAGTTGGGTATTGTGCACCGGGCAGACGCATTCCGTGGTGCAGATGTGTTCCGGATTGTGATTCATCCGATGAGGACAATCGTGATCCGAATGGTGGAAATGAGGACATCGATCGGGATACATGCAACGGCAATGCAGCCCCGGACAATTCTTGCCATCTTTCATTTCTGAACCGTCTCCTTGCTCGACTTGAATCGCAGACATTCTCCACACGTAACGTACTCCCAGAGCCCGGTGATTCGATTTGTCTGATTTCCCTCTTCTCCGCAGACTGTTGAGTCCTGCATTTCTTCGGGGACATTCTCGTCCTCCATATGGATGACCGCGTTAACCGGCTCAGTATCCAGCGTATAAGTCTTATCATCGTGTGGCATTCCATTTCTCCTTAACCTCAAGTAGGGTCTCCAACTTGACTCGTGCTTCAGGCGTCGGCAACAATTGTCCGAACGTAACGGAAATGGTATATGTCGTTCGTGATGGATCGAGTATTGCCGGCATATCTGTGAGGATAGGACTCCTATCTGTGGTTATTTCGAGATTGGTGATTTGCTGCCAGTTCTCAGTAACTCGACGCTTCAGCAGATCCAACTGTCCGAGTAGGAAATCGATCTCATTCACCACAGTTCTTCTCCATTTCATCGGCTACTTCTCGAAGTGAATTCACCACAAGTTTAGCAACTTCATCACCGGATACTTCCGTTGTCTGTGTTCCCGGCTTAAGCGTAAGCCTTGCAACCTCTCTCCTTTCTCCATTCCCAATCTGCATGTAAATTGGCAGCTCACTGTTTGCCATTTCTATTCTCCTATTCCCTCTCGCGCGTGTACGCACACACAGAGGCACATGCACTGCACACAGACACTTAAGAGTGTCTTTGTGTGCATTGTGCTCTGTGATAACTCTGCGCAGTAGGTGATTCCTAACCTGTTGTGATAACTCGTGATAACTCTGAACAGCAGAAAGGACCCGGGGATGATAACTTGGCGATCTCCATTTGGCAGCTTGGAAAACACCCCCATTTTGAGGCTATGAGATAACTCGTGATAACTAAGATCGGTTAGGACCATTTCACGCTTCTGGAGAACGGAGAATGTAAAGCGTCGTGGGTCTTCCGCCGGCAGGCGATTTCGATTCGGCGTGTTTGATGATGATGGCTCTGTCCAATAAGTCTTGCACTTGACGCCGCGCTTTCTCCATATTGCTCTTTCCGGCCTCAGGTCCGAACATGTATTTGCACAGGTCGGCAATGCTGTGCGGTTCGGTGAAATACCATGTCCAATCGAGCCCACCGCCTACTACCTGCATTTCCCCAGTGCGATCGTTACGGCTAATGATGAGCGGATCTAATACCATTGCCGGGGACTTCAATTGGGTTAGCTCGAAAAATCGACTGCCGACTGTTCCCCACATTGAAAGGACGCTGCCCATTCCTGCAGTTATCCAGTTGGAACCATAAACGTCGGACAAATCAATCGGCTTGTCAGCGTCACGGCCAGTGTGTTTCGTCGGGTGATGCAATACGCATACCTGAATGCCTTTCTTCAAGCAATGCTGCACTGCTGAATTCCATCCCTGTGCGGCTGCTTCGTCGGTCAGTCGCAGAACCGCGTCCTTTAATGTATCGACGATTACGAAATTGCAACCGGCCTCCTCAATCATCTCTGGAAGAGCTTCGGGGTATCTTCCGAAATCGTCTTCTGGCGGACCAGCCCATACTTGGAATCGTTTTGTCTCCAGAATCTCTCTGCCATGAGGCTCGAATACTCGACGCATTGCTGAAGCGATTTGATAGGGCCTGTCCATTGCTAGATAGGCAAGTCCCTCACATTGACGAATCGGGAAGCCCAGGACGCTCTCAGACAGCCCCAATAGCCCTTCAACTAACAGAGACGCAAGAGAAGTCTTTCCCACTCCCTGTGGCGCGACAATAGTCAATCCCTGTCCCTCAGCCCACAGAATCTCTTTACCGTTGAGTCCCCAGATTGCCGGCACCTCCGCTGGAGTATCGAATACGAACGAAGCTCCCGAGACAAATGTCGAAACACCAATCTCCTCAACCACATCGCGCTCCAACTCGCGCAATTCTCGCAGTTGTCCGTCCTGATCGAGGTGATCCGAGATATCCTTTCCGAGAGCTGAGTAGTGAACTGAAACTTTCCCCACTCCGCCTATTCTCACAATGGAATCATAAGTGCGCCAAGCGTGCTTTCTTCCCGGATCGTCATCGTCCGCTATGACATAAACTCGACGACATCCATTAAGCCATCCGCTGTGCTCGTCTTTCCACCCCATTGCAACACCGCCGACATTGCACGTCGCAATATGTCCCTCTTCCGCTAATCGGTCGGCGTCTTTCTCACCCTCGACAATGAATACTTTCTTTCCCCGCGTCACCGCGTCGAGAACAGCGGGCAAATTGTACGGGATACCCTTCAATTCATCCGAAGAACCGTTGCGCCACTTCTCTCCTACTCGGACCTTTTGAAAGAATCGCTTCCGCCCGTCTCCGTCATAAGAACGCACTACTTCCCCAATAACATCGCCTTCGGCATTGCGGTACAAATAGGAGCAGGCGAGATCTGTCTGCATTCTTCGCACCAACGCGCGTCGGATTTCGTCGTACTCGCAGCCGGCATGGCAATGCAGTAATACCTCCTGATTATTGCCTTTACTCACCGAAAGCGATGGCACATTATCCTCATGTGCGGGGCACAGTGCTTTATAACCTCCTTTCACGGAATGCAGATCGTCCAGAACCGACAGAATGGAAGAAAGATTCATTGGGCTCTCCCTCAGCAGACGGTTATCACATACTAGCATAGAGTTACCGCCGCACAGCTCTGACCAGGAGGAATAGTTATCTCATGTTTACAGCAGAATGCAGGACATGCTATCAGCACACACGTCCCTGGGCCATTC